>NZ_CAWUDN010000030.1:0-74393 GCF_963920915.1 Nostoc sp. PCC 9305 | reverse complement strand
ACTCCTAACTCCTAACTCCTAACTCCTAACTCCTAACTCCTAACTCCTAACTCCTGCTTGGCTCTTGGAGAAACATGAGTGGAACCAAGGCTACTAGTCGGAATAGAGCAGAGAGGACAAACAAGCTTAGTAAACCTCCAGACTGGGTAAATTGGGCGATGAAACTGCCTATAGTTGTGCCCAAAGCACCACTTACTCCAGCAGCTGCCGCTGCGATCGCAAAATAGATAGACTGATTTTTAGTTGGTGCGATCGCCAATTGTATATTGTTGTTGCACAAGTCAATTGCCGCCCAAGTCCCTCCAATCAAGATGTGTAACAGTGGCAACCACAGCCAGATGTCAAGGCGATTAACACTAATCCCCAGCCACAAAAGTGGTGTGACTCCAACCAAAATCCCAATACAGATGAGGATGGGACGATTGCCTATCTTGTCTGCTAATTTTCCCCACAGGATAAGCATTAGCAAAGTCGCCGCCGCCTGAAAGCTGTTGTAGATAGTCACATAGCTCACATCCAAGTCCAGCGTATCCAGCATATAGAGGTTAAAAAAAGGACTGCTGAGGTTAACAGCAAGTGTCCAGAAGCTGAAATACAGCAGAAATATCAAAAAGTTAGAGTTTTTCCAGATGCTGTTAGTTGACTGTTCTTGTGGTGGATGAATTGATTGAGCGACTTCAGAAGATTCTTCTTTTACAACCTCTGATTGAATCGCACTTGGAGTTAACTTGCCATAATAAGTGTTTTGCGATCGCGGATTTATATCTACCTGGAAATACTGGCATCCTAATCCCATAAGCCCAAACACAACGCTTACCAGTAGAACTATCCCATAACCTTGTAGAGATCCCCCATACCAATGTGATACAACTAGACCGGCCATTGGTACGCAAACCAAAGTGGTAAGGTTAGCAGCACTATTGCGTGTCCCAAAAAACCTGCCTCGTAATCGCCGGGGAACTATCATTGCCACCCAACTTAGCCACGATGCAGTTCCTAGTCCTCCCAAAAGATTGCTGAATAGAACAATCAAGAGTGTCAATATGACTAACTGGTGAGTATCAACCAGTCCCCAACTGGCGCTGGCAATCCCAATTACTAAAATCAGCCATAGCAGCCGACCAATTCCGTGTGTCCGAAGCGAATATTGAAAGCGGCTGGTGCTGCGTTCTGACAAGTAAGCACCCAATGGCTGAATGAGATTGACCAACATCGGGATAGAGCAAAGCATCCCAAATACCACTGGACTAGCACCCAATTCCACCAATAAATTGCTGAGTAAAATCCCGCCAGTTCCAAGAGAGTAAACCGATGCTAAGACAGAATCCGCAGTGGAAGCTTTTAAACTAGTGCGAATAGTATCTTTGGGAATTCGAGAGTTTGGAGAGATTGATGTTGGCGGTGAGGCAATCTGGGGAAATTCTAGAGTTAGTGGCGCAGTTGTTTCAATCTGAACAGAATCCATAATCTATGTTTTTGGGTAAAGTACCCTGGATAAATCCGGTTGCAGAGGAATTCAGTATGCTTTTATAGCATTGCTGATAATTTTTCGTAATTTTAGCTTGCAATTCTCAACAAAAATTTCAAATAAGTAAAATTTCACTCCTTAGCAACAGAAGGTATAAGTAAGAAGAGAGAAACTGTTATCTGTCTGTGGTTAAGAAAAGATTATTTAATTTTTTGGGACTGGTAATGGCGATCGCGATCGCTATTACTGCTTGTCAAAGCCTACAATTGCCAAGCAAACCGTTAGCATCTACCGCAATCACCATCAAACTCAGTGGTTGGGGAGGTTCTCCCGTTGAGCAAAAACTCTTGAGACAAGTGCTGCAAGACTTTGAAGTACAACATCCAACGATTAAGGTCAAATATGAGGTAATTTCCGACCAATACATGGATGTAATCAAAACTCGTTTAGTTGGGGAAGCTGCGCCCGATGTTTTTTATCTAGATGCGCTGGAAGCTCCTTTCTTAATGAGTCAAAATGTCCTGGAACCGTTAGATAGTTATATCACTCCCAAATTTGACTTAGTAGACTTCGAGGATACCCTACTCAACAGTTTTAAATATCAGAACCAGATTTACGGTCTTCCCAAAGACTATTCCACCCTTGCTTTGTTTTATAACAAAAAAGCCTTCGCCTTTGCAGGCTTGAGTAATCCGCCAGCGACTTGGGATGAATTACGTAATTACTCGCAACAATTGACAGGCAAGCTTAACAAATATGGCTTTGGGGAAATTCCAGAATTGGCGCGTCAAGCTTATAAAATCAAAGCCTTTGGTGGACAACTTGTCGATGGAAATGGTTATGCTACTTTTGCGAGTGCAGCAGGTTTACAGGGTTTAGAGTTGGTAGTAAACCAGTATCAAAAAGACCGCTCCTCTGCCCAAAAATCTGATGTGGGGACAAACTCAGGTAGTGAAATGTTTGGTCAGAGTAAAGTGGCAATGGTGATTGAAGGTAACTGGGCAATTCCCTATTTAACTGAAACCTTTCCGCAAGTAGAGTTTGGTACTGCACCAGTGCCTACTATTAATGACAAAAAAGGCACGATGGTGTTTACAGTTGCCTATGTGATGAACAAGCAAGCACAACACAAAGCCGAAGCCTGGGAGTTGATTTCTTATCTCACAGGTAAAGAAGGAATGCAAAAGTGGACAGGAACAGGGTTTGCTTTGCCAACGCGTAAATCAGTAGCAAAGAATTTGGGTTATGACCAAGATCCGTTGCGATCGCCATTAGTGGCAGGAGTTAATTATGCTACACCGTGGCAGGCGGGGAAATATCCAGGGGCGATCGTGAATAACTTTGATAACCAGTTTGTCAGCGCCTTGTTGGGGCAACAACCATTAAAACAAGCAATGCTGAAGGCAGAGAATGAAGCTAATCAGCAAATTAAGGCAATGGAGTAATCTTTCTTACCTCTACCAAATCACTTCTTGTCCATTCCTCGGTTGGTGTAGTTAAATCCTCAAAGTACTTCACTTTCCCGCGCATTTCCCCAAATAACTCTTCTGTTGAAGGTGTTTGTGCGTATTTAGAAATTTTCACGACTGGTTTACCGCGATCGGTAACTACAATTTCTTCTCCTTCTGACTCTACAAGTCGTAAGAACTCAAGAAGTTGAGATTTGAGTTTACTTTTAGAAATTGATTTCATAATAACCGTAGTCATGACTATAGTCATATTCTAATAGGACATAGCATGAACTATTGCTCAATATTTACCGGCTATGACCAAGACCTACTGCGATCGCCATTAGTGGCAGGAGTTAATTATGCTACACCGTGGCAGGTGGGGAAATATCCAGGGGCGATCGTAAATAACTTTGAAAATCAGTTTGTCAGCGCCTTGTTGGGGCAACAACCATTAAAACAAGCGATGCTGAAGGCACAGAATGAAGCAAATCAGCAAATTAAGGCGATGGAGTAACTTAAGAGTATCGACCACATGATACTTAACTGCTAACGATCAAGTATGAGGGCGCAATTTACAGGTAAATGGACTATTGTTAGGGCAGAAAGTAGGGAAATATCTACTTTCTAGAAGTGAATAGTATGATTCAATCAGTTTAAAAACGCTGTATTTATTCAGTAAACCAGCACCAGCGATGCTCGGAACCATCCCAGGCATAATAAGCGGATTTGAACTGCTTCATAGCGGCTACGTACTGAGATAACATCAGTACTACATCACTATTTTGAGGTATATCATCCTCATCAATGAGATCAAGATAGTCAAGCGATGTTTCCGAATCTAATACTTTACGACAGCTTTCTAGAAGTCTATTGACAATTTTTACCTTATTCTTGCTCAACACAGCCTCTGACTTCTTCTTGCTCAGTTCTTTAAATTCTATATGCATGGCATTTATTAGAGGCATTGTAACTTCATGCAGTTCAGCTTTCACCAGGCTTGTCTGTTTTTGCTCTATTTTCATAATAATTTATTCTCTTAAGCGCTTTGGACGAGTTGTTTTAATATAAATTTTGCCTGATTCATCTCCAATTTCATTTCCTTCAGCATCTACTACCCAACACCAACCGCCAGATCGTATCTGTACATTATCTGCACGCAATTTCTCAAAACATTGTAGATACTGTGAGAGAATAAACACTACATCGCTATTTTGTGGAACATCATCTGTATCAAACTCCGAAAATCCTTTAAAAGGTCGATATTTATCTTCAAGGAATCCATTCGAGCCATTCAACAATTGGTTGATAAAATTAAGTTTAAACTTGTTAACTGCATCATTGGGAGATTTTTTAGACAAGATGGAAATCTCTTCGTAAATACCTTGAAGTTGTCCCGATAGTTTTTCAAACTCATCAACATCTTTACGCTTCATCTATTTCACCTTTCACGAGGGACAAGCTCGACGAAACTCCACATACTTTTTTTTGAGAACATCAATTGGTGAGCGCTGCTTACTCTCAAAAATACTAACCATTAACGAGACATCCTCATCTGTCAGCGTAATGATACATCGCCTTTGTCCAGACCATAAATCAATAGTATTGCCGAACATTGCTTTTGAGAGAGGGTTTCTTGTCACGAGAACACCAAACTTACCAAGACCAGAATCAAGATATCTATTGAGTTGGCTAATGTGTTCACGCTCGATTGCCTTGACGTTCTTTAACTCAAAAACAAGCTGTCTATTGCCATAGTCTTGATGAATCTCTTGAAGAAAATCAATTGACCTATTATTGTAAAAAATGAGGTCTCGAATCAGTCTTCCAGATTCTGTACGACTCTGTTCTGCTGCAAAGTCAAGGTCTGGATAGAAAAGTGACGCAAGAAGTTGACAGATATAATTTTCGTATTTAATGTCTGCTTCATTCGTCTTTCCTGTTGGTAGCTTTTGTATTTCACCTAATTTTCGTTTAGCAGACAAGATGGGAATCTGTTTAAATAACGGATCGTTTTTACAGTCATCCTGAGTTCGCTCTTTTATCTTGATATATTCCTGAACAATGCCATAATTATCTCTATTAAAGTTTAGAACCTTAACACGTTCTTCTGGCTCACCAGGATTAAAAATTTCATCACGAGGACAGTAATCTTTAAAATAGTCTTCAAAATTGATCCACGGATAAAATTTTAACCATCTCTTAGGAACAAAAATTAAAGGCTCTTTGGTTTCAGGATTAACAGGCAATGTTATTTCCTGATTTAGGATAAAGGAATTTTTACGATAGTCATAAAATCCAGAAACAACAGCTTTATCAATTGGTATTCCTAGTTGTTCGCATTGTTGTATTGTAAAGTCTATCAGAAATGATTTAATAAAATTACAACAAATATCACTGATGCGATCTTTCGCAATTCCATCTATATAAAACTGGATTTCTTCAAAGTGAACAAATCCGTATTTCCCATACTCAGGAATTTTCTGAAATAGCGAGAGAATTTCATCTGCTTTATTACGGCTAATTTTTATACCTTTTCGTTTTTTTGACAATCCCAGTCCAATCTCTTGGCATTCAGATGCAAGAATGAGGTTGTCACGAGCCTGATCTATTTTGCCTTTCTGAACAAGAAAGTTTAGGTTATTAAAGGAATTAATTATAGAGGTATGAAGTGATTGGTCTTGTTGTGAGGGAGACTTCCATAAAAGAAAAGGGTCAACGTAAAGGGGAATATCTTCATCTAGAAATGCTATGGCAAAATCTAGCTGTGCTTGGGTTGCTGAAATGCCGTGGTAATCAATTATTCTTGGGTGGATGATCCCCATTTGCTATTTTTGTCTACGTATATTTGACTATTATAATGTCAAATAATTTTTGTGCCATGTCTAATACTTCTGCCCTCGAAGGTTTTATCTCATTTCGTGGTCATCAGGTATGGTATCGGATTGTCAAACCAGATCGAGAATATTCTGGTAAGCTACCGCTGCTGTGTCTTCACGGAGACTCAGGAGTACCCCACGAATACTTAGAACCATTAGAAGCGATCGCAACAACAGGAAGACGAGTTATTTTTTACGAGCAATTAGGGTGTGGTAATAGCGATCGCCATTTTTCTTACCCTATTGCTAATACAATCCCCATTCTAATTTCAGAGTTTCTAACTTAGGATTTTTTACACTCATTCTCCTACATTCTTCCAAAAAATCTTTGACTTGTCCTTCGTTAAGACTTAAGCCACCATCTTGCAGATTATTAATGTAAGTAATTACATCTGAAGTTGTTAAAGCCGAACTTATTTCTTCTAGAAGAATAGCATTTCTGACTTCCCGGCAAACCAACTCAATATCGGATGAAGTAAATCTCCCACTTTTATCTGCCAGAATTTCAAAGTTGACTAGCTGATTCATATCAATTTTTGACAGATAGTGTTTAAACAAATCTATTCTTTCTACTCGATCTGGTGGGAAAACAGGAATCTTCCAATCCAATCTACCAGAACGCTTCAAAGCACTATCAATACCACTCAAATAGTTAGTAGCAGCAATAACAATTACATCACTATTTTGCAGATTATTTAGTTCTATGAGTAATTGGTTGATAGTCGCTTTTTGGTCTGTGTGTGCATTGTCATCGTTACGATTAAACCCAATACTGTCTAACTCATCAATGAATAAAAGTGAAGGAGCTTTTTTCTTAGCTTGAGCAAAGATATCTCGAATATTCTTTTGACTTTGCCCTATCCAAACACTAACAATATCGGCAGGAGAGAACTTAAAGAAATATCTCCCAGACTCATTAGCAAAGGCATTTGCTAGTAAAGTTTTACCACATCCTGGTAAACCATAGAAAAGAATTCCACCAATTGAACTCTTATATCCTTTAGATTGCAGCTTCAAGAGTCTAGTTAGTTTCTCTTTTTCTTCATTCAGCCCTTGTACTTGGCTAAAGTCAAGTTTAAATTCTTTGACGCGGTTAGTAATTGGATATGCTTGTACTAAACTAGGTTTTTTAGCTCCATAATTAAAAGATGGATAGTCGATAGAGTCAAAGGATACTGGGACTAATTGGTGTTTTTCATAATCAGGAACCATGATTAAAACTTGGAAGCGATCGCCATAATATCCAGAAAACTTATATTCTAATATTTCCTTAATTTTTTTCAGTTGGTAATAGTTGCGTGCTATCTCAAAACCAGGAATTACCAACCAAAGGCTTTCTAGTTGATTAGGCCATACTTTGGATTTCCTCAAGACTCTTTTAATTGAATCTAAAAACAGATTGTTATCCTGAAATTCTTGGTATTTGAGAGTTTCTATCTCAACCACTACCTGATTTTTTACATAGACTTCTATAATTTCATTTTGGTACTCTTCATCATCGTCTGATGTATCTTCATCGATTGTTTCTTCATCCCTAGAAGTCAACTCAACTTCACAGCCGATATTAGACAATCCATATCCTAGACTTTCCAAAGTTTTAATAGCAAAATACTTAAGGTAGATATATTCTTTACTTTCCTGCTGCCACTTCAGAGTGTAAAAATGTTCAGCTTTCATCTTCAGTAATAATTGAGACTCAGCTTGGATTTGAGCTTTTTGTAATTCAACAAAGTAATCTTGTAAAGATGCATCATCTTCCTCTATTTCATAATATGGAAGTTCCAGTAATAGACGAAAATGGGCGTACACTTCCTCTTTATATTCAATAGAGGCTTCATTTGGGTATTTACACCTGAGAGTAAAAGTAAAAGGAATTTTACTAGCAACTTTATCTACCAAGTATCCTAAAGCATCTTCTTGCTGATGAGCTTGGATTTCTAATGCCGATGGACAATAAAATAATATAAAAAACTGTTCAGAATTATATTTATTGGCATATAAGGATATCTGTTCAAACTGCCGATCGAATTTTTCAGAATCAAGCAATTCTAAACCAGTGTTGCCAAGTATAATGCTGGACATAGTCGAGCGATAAAATTGAAAAATACTAGCATCATAGATAGGATTTTCTTGTTCATCTTCACAATCCTTATCTTCTGAGACAATACTTGTAGAAATTTTTCTAGTGGCAGTTTTAGGGATACTATTATATCCTCCATATTGAGATTTTCTAATCAATTCATAATTAAAGATTTTGAGAACAATATCACAGAAGAAATCTTCTACTTGCGGAATCAAAAAAATACCTACTGGCTGGTGAGAATCTAAACACGCTTGGAATCTTTCATATTCTTGTTCAGAGCCAAAATCAAACAAGTAGTAGAAAAAATCATGTTTGACTGAAATTGCTTCTTTTAATTTGTCTGAAATTGATTCAGATTCAGCAACTTCATTTATTGGTTCTATACCTTTAAGAGAAATAGCTATTTTTGTATCTAACGGAATATGCAAATCCAACCGAGGATTTGCACAAAGCCCCAATTCATCAAGAGCAGTATTAAAATCATCTATGAATGATTGACTTCTACGCTGGTAGCCAAACTGTTCTATGATAGTTTTGACCCGTAGGCTTTTTTGAGTTTTCCCAGTTCTCTGGAGTTTGTTTTTAATCGAACGTAAGTAGGCTGTATATGACATTTTGTGTCCTATTGCTTGAGTCGGATTAATTAGCATCCCAAGGAAGCTAAATATATAGTTCCCTAAGTTGCATATCCAGCTAACTCATACAAGCGATGTCTTTTGACTTGCTGCTTTGATCTACGCTTTCTAAAGGTAGAGACTCATTTGATGAAGTTAAATATTTTTGTACAGGAGTACGATAAATAATCATGCACAACCCATCGCTACAGTCGGGTTAGTGCGGGATTAAGTGGAGGTTCAGTAGTGTTTGAAATCAACAGGTGGCGCAGAAACTCCAGATGGAACATCACTGAAGACCTGGCTGGGTATATGTTCATGATGCCCACCATTCTAGTTTTGGGGACTTTTGTAGTCTTACCCATTCTCTACGCCGTTTTTCTTTCCTTGCAAAAAGTCCAACTTCTCGGCGGTATTGAGTACGAGTTCATCGGTTTTCGTAACTTCACGCGATTAGCTGAAGATGAAAGAGTTTGGATTGCTTTGAGAAACACAGCCGAATATGTAGCTATTGTTGTGCCAACTCAAACTATCCTGGCTTTAATTCTGGCAGTAACTCTGAATTCTGGGATTCACGGTAAAAACTGGTGGCGCATTCTCTACTTTTTGCCGACAGTCACTTCTTCAGCAGTGCTGACACTGATCTTTATGTGGATTTATAACACTGATGGGCTACTAAACGATTTACTCGCGTTTGTGGGGCTACCTACTTATAACTGGTTGGGCGATCCAGCAGTTGCGCTCAAAGGCATTATGATGATGAACATTTGGTCAACCGCGCCGTTTTTTATGGTGATTTATCTGGCGGCGTTGCAAGATATACCCCAAACACTTTATGAGGCGGCGGAACTCGATGGCGCAAATGGGTGGCAGCAATTTATCTACATTACTCTTCCCTTGCTTAAGCCTGTAACCTTCTTTGTAGCAACAGTGGGGGTAATTGGGACTTTTCAACTTTTTGACCAGTCTTACATCTTCTCTGGCGGTACTGGCGGGCCAAACAACGCTACCTTAACTGTGGTGCTGCTGATTTATCAAGCTGTATTTCGGAATTTACAAATGGGATATGCATCTGCGATCGCATTTCTGTTAGCAGCAGCGATCGTTGTCATCACTTTGATTCAGCGGCGACTTTTCGGAGGCGAACGGATTTGACTAACACCTCTGGCTTTTCCTGGCTCAAAGCCCTGTTGTACGTCTTACTGACACTCTATGCCATCATTACCTTAATTCCCTTTCTCTGGGCACTTTCAGCATCATTTAAGCCGCTATCAGAGATTGTCAGTGGTGAACCCAACTTTCTCCCCAAGAATTTTACTCTTGACAACTACAGGCAAATCTTTCTCCAAGAACCGCTTTTTTGGCGCTGGTTGTTCAACAGTGTAGCGATCGCCATCAGCGTGACGCTTTTAAACTTATTGTTAAATTCAATGGCTGGTTATGCTTTGGCAAGACTGCGCTTTGTGGGCAAGCGCTTTTGGTTTTTCCTAATTTTGGCAGTACTAGCAGTACCAGCGCAAATCACCCTGATTCCCACATTTTTAATTTTAAAAGCGATCGGCTGGCTGAATTCTTACCAAGGCATGATTGTTCCTAGCATGGTGAATGCCACTTTTATCTTCATGATGCGGCAGTTTTTCGTTAATTTTCCTAAAGAACTAGAAGAAGCAGCTCAACTCGATGGCTTAAATACTTTTGGAATTTTTCGACACATTGTCTTACCTTTGGCAAAACCAGCACTAGCAGCACAAGCGGTTTTTGTGTTTATGGGGAGTTGGAATAATTTTTTATTGCCTATAGTTATCCTATTTGACCCAGAAATGTTTACCCTCCCCTTGGGGCTGAACACCTTCAAAGGTCAATACATCAGCTATTGGAACTACATTATGGCGGCTTCTATGGTCTTTACCCTGCCAGCTTTAGGCATTTATGCTTTTTTTAATCGTTACTTTATTCAAAGCGTCACCTTTACCGGGGGAAAAGGTTAATAGGCATTGGAAATGGGGTATTGGACACATGGCTTATTCCCCTTGCCTTCCCGATCCCCCTATTCCCCAAACAGTATTTTGGGCAACAAATTGCACTCCTAACGTGATATTGGTATTACAGCGACTCAATCTCTATCTATCAGTAAACAAGCATTATGGGTTTTGCAGACCTATCGATCGCAGAGATAGCAGCCGACTACAGCATTCCTGTAGAACAAGTGTTTTCTCTGTGCAACCAACTGGGAATCGCCTACAAACACCAAAAGACCCGTTTGGCGTTAGAAGATGCAAGGGCAATTATTTCCCAAATATCCTCTGAAATACGCCCCAAAGGTACTAACGATTTGGTGGGCGATCGCGAAGTCACCTGAAGGGTTATCTCAGAACTTTGGCTAATAACTGATAGCTAATGATAAAAAACAATGAGTCATTAGCAATTAGCAGCTTGGAGATTGAGAATCGCGTTCTTAGCTGTGTTGAGCGTCAAAATCTTTAAGGGGAAACATGTTTATAAGACTAATTGGCGTTGTTGTGGCTACTGTTTTACTCTCGTTTCAGTTGATTGTCGGTAGCGCGACAGCAGTGGAACTAGACGAAGCTACCCGAACAGTGCCATTAAATGCTCAGGGTGATACCGTTGTACTCAGCCTTAAACAAGTCAAAGAAGGCAAACGCTTATTTAATTACGCTTGCGCCCAATGTCATGCTGGTGGAGTTACCAAGACAAATCAAAACGTGGGACTCACTCCAGAGGACTTGGCACTGGCAACTCCTAACCGTAACAACATTGAAGGTTTAGTAGATTACCTGAAAAATCCCACTACTTACGACGGGGAAGAAGAGATTTCCGAAATACACCCCAGTCTCAAAAGCGCAGATATTTTCACAGCAGTGCGAAATCTGACGGATGATGACTTGGAGGCGATCGCCGGTCATATTCTCTTACAACCCAAAATCGTTGGTACTAAGTGGGGAGGCGGAAAAATCTATTACTAAATCCCGGAACTGAGTCATTGGGCATTGGGAATAGGGAATTGGGAATAGGGAATTGGGAAGAATTCAGTCCCTACTCCTAATTCCCCGTTCCCCATTCCCCATTTACTGCTTATTGGACAGCTTTTTGCAATAAATTACTCTCCATTCTTAAAAAAAAAATAGATATATGACAGATTGTCATACTTTGACGTTGATTTTATTTAAAATGAGAAAAGGAAAAAAATTGTTTGTTAGGAGAGAGCTATGAAATTAATTTCGGCAAGCTGGCGACGCCTTAGTTTAGCTGTGTTGACAATCCTTTTAGTTGTTAGCAGCTTTGCTGTTTTTACTCCCAGTGCTTCGGCTGAAACCTACAAGGTGAAATTGGGTAGCGATAAAGGAATGCTAGCATTTGAACCGAAAAAGTTGACAATTAAACCAGGTGACACTATTGAATGGGTGAACAATAAAGTTCCTCCCCATAATGTTGTGTTTGATGCTGCCAAAAACCCCTCTAAGAGCGCCGATTTAGCTAAATCTCTGTCTCATAAGAAGTTGCTCATGAGTCCTGGCCAAAAGGAAACAACCACCTTTGCAGCAGACGCACCTGCTGGTGACTACACCTTCTACTGTGAACCTCATCGTGGCGCTGGCATGGTTGGTACAATTACTGTCCAAGGCTAGAAACACCAGCGTTTGACACGAGATGATTACTCAGTGAAATTAGCTCATCGCCACACGCTACACTCCTAGAGTGACGCATAAAATGCAGAAATGGCGGTAACGAGTTCTATCCTTACCTAAGACGCTAAACAATCTGTAGCGATCGAGGAGTGAACTTGTTACCGCCAATTTTGATCAAATTTGACTTAATCAGGGATTAATCGCGTTTATACTCTTGCTGGAGGCTTGTTGCGAGGAAATACTGTTGAGAATACTTTTATTAATTCTACTTTCGGCGATCGCCATATTCAAATTTACATTCATTAGTCCAGCACTAGCTGCCGAAACATCCAACGGTGCTAAGATTTTCGAGGCTAACTGCGCTTCTTGCCATATAGGTGGCGGTAACATCCTTATCAGCCAGAAAACCTTGAAAAAGGAAGCATTGTCAAAGTACCTAGAAAATTACAATCAAGACTCAATCCAGGCGATTATCCACCAAGTGCAAAATGGTAAAAATGCTATGCCTGCTTTTAAAGACAAGTTAAGTTCTGAAGAGATTCTGGAGGTAGCTGCTTACGTTTTTCAAAATGCGGAACAAGGCTGGTAAAGTAGCTATACCGTATAATTTTTGTGGGGTGAGCGTTTGCCTATATTTAGTTAATAGCCTAGCTAGACGCTCACCCCAAAACATTGGAGAATTTATTTGTTGGAAATCCCTCAGTGCATTTCCTTCTTAGAAGCTTTTAACGAACTTCTAAGTTAAATATATATTATGTATGACGAACTAGCGATCGCTAATTTGTCAACGACTAAAAACAATATTTTAAACCCAAAAGCCTGATGTAGAAACGCGATTTATCGCATCTTGAAACTACACCAATAACCCTTAACTCAAATGTATTGTATTTTAAACAGGACTTATGCAAAAAATTTTTCAGATAGGGACAATACCCTGCGGTAACTCCATTTGAGAAATCGTAGAGTAGCCGCTTCTTTATCAGACGCTAGCAAATGCATCTAGATAAATCACCCCTACCTGAATCCGAAATTATCAACGGGCGATTATTTTTCTGGATTAGACTTTTGTCTGTTTTCCTTGACTTCGCGCAACCGTTCTACTAATTTTTTATCCGATTCAGCAGCAGATGTAGACTGACCCTGATTGATTTTTGGCAACAATAAAGGTTCAGAAGTAGTAGCTGCCGATGAAGGCGTAGACTGGTTATTTTTAATTTGCAGTTCAGATAATGGTTTGGGAGTAGCTGCTGGTGTAATTAATGGTTTGAGAGTACCTGTTGGTGAGGACGTAGGCGGGTTATTTCTGATTTGTAAATCAGGTAATGGTTTAAAAGTAGCTGCTGGTGAGGGGGTAATCTGATTGTTATTGATGCCCGGTGTAGATAATGACGAGGGGTTTTGCTCTTGAGTAGTCCCAGTAAGATTACTTGTGCTGTTTTGGAAACGTAGGTTGAATGGATAGGAACTAATCTGTTTATCACCCTTCGGGGATTGCTTGTTGAAATATTGCCTTGCTTTTAATTGCAATTCTGGGGAAATTAACTTGTCTTGAAATTTGATATCTAAGACCTTACCATCAGGATCGACAACCAATACTCCCAAAACAGCACCTTCAAGATTTGACTTATTCGTGGATAATGTTTGGCGGATGACTGGTTTTTGTTCAGCGTTGGGGTATTGTTGCTGGACTTCCTTTCTCAGGTTGGCGTAGGAGTCTAGCTGTGCAATTGCCTGTTGAGTTCCCTTCGTTGATAAATCCGCTGTTTGTAGCGTGCTTCCCCTAGTTCCAATTAAAGTATCCCCATTCCTAGGAGCTTGTTTTAGAGAATTTATCAGTGGGTTTTGAGCAATTGTAGACGACGCATTCGGAATTGGTTGCGTCATTGGCTGCGAAGTCATTGGCTGCGAAGTCGGATTTACCTGTGCCGTTGCAACGGGTGTACTGTCAGATAAGATTGGAGGCTGGGGATTCCGCAGCATATCAGCAGGTATTTGCTGCGACTGCAATTCTGGCAATCTATTTACAGCTAGCGGCTTAGATGGCTCGTATTTGGCGACACTCTCATTCACATTTACACGAGGAACTGGTTGAGAGAATCTGGCGCTGGTATTAAATTTAGAACTATCAAATTTAGACGCATCAAACCGCAAATTATCACTCGGAATCATCCGCAAAGACTGCCTTGTAGGCAAGGAAGAGACTTGATAGTTATTTGATGATGCGGGTAGCGGAGGCAGTACCAGCTGGCTGGATGGCGATGGCGCTAATGGGGTTAATCCCGGTTGGAGGCTAAAGTTTGAAGTAGCAAGTGGGGCGACTGGAGGTAATTGTTGTAAACCAATTTGGGGGGTGCTTTGCGGCAAACGGTTTTGGTCAGCTTGACTCAATTCCAAAAGTCCAACTGTTTTGGATGATGCTGTTTCTTTGGGCTTGTTAGAATCCATCGGCATCAATGGCACAATCATAGCGATCGCACCGTGGATACCAAGGGAGGCTATAGCTGCTATCCCAATTGGCTGGCTTAAGATTTCTGGTATATTTTTCAGCAGGGAGACGTAAGACATGGCTGTTATCGTTCACTCACTCAGTTGCAGTTGACTAGCGATTTTCTCTTTTCGACATTGCAATATCTTGCAAGATGTGCATTCTTAATAAGGAAATAATAACTTCCTCAGTTGGCAATCAAAACGCCAAAATTGCCATTTATTCAAGTTTTTAATTAATCTAATGACGCTGTATCATATCTTCAAAATTCGAGCTTACTAAAGAGATATTTGAAAAATTACTACTTTTGATTTTTTATTGTTATGACACACACAATTAAAATTAATATCTGGGAGTTTTATAAAGTTTAAGTAGACGCACAAGTTTGAATACATCAAAACATCTGCCGAAGTTGCCTTGTTTTTCAACTGTTTTTCAGTCAACTACACTTCTGTAACAGATGACACACGTGTTTGTCCGAGACTGGGCCCTATTTGAAAATACTACCACATCGGCAGTCCCTCAAACTGTTGCAAATTGTACAATTTTATTGACATTCTAGCCTTAAATTCCACCAAAGCTATTGGTTTTTTGTCTAAGGGGTGAGTCAGGCGATCGCAATTCTAACTCTTGAATATGACTACTTCTTCGTCAAAAAAGTTCAAACCCTCAATCATTGCATCCAAAATTTCCAATGCCGTTACCGACAGTTATTTTGCCTGGATATCTAGAAAGTGCGATCGCTTATCGCTCACTAGAACAATCCCTACAAAACTTAGATTTTCCCACAGTTACAGTGCCACTGCGGCGGCGTGACTGGCTCCCCACTTTTGGAGTAAGACCCGTAATATCGATTTTGCAACAACTCGATCGCACGATCAAGGATATGTTACGTCAACATAATGCTACTCAAATTAACTTAATTGGTCACTCAGCCGGAGGTTGGATATCCCGCATTTACATGGGAGAAAAGCCCTATTTAGCAGGCGGTGATGTCAAACCATTTCTCTGGCAAGGACATCCCTTGGTTGCTAATCTCATCACCTTGGGTACACCCCATATTAGCCAAGAACGCTGGACACGTTCCAATCTGGATTTTGTCACCAATAACTACCCAGGAGCTTTTTACAAAAATGTTCGTTACGTTTGTGTGGCTGGCAAAACTATCTTTGGGAAAAGGCGGCCTGGTAGTTGGTTAGCTTACAGTAGTTACCAATTAACCTGTGGTAAGGGTAATACTTGGGGAGATGGCATTACGCCCATTGAAGCTGCTCATTTGCAGGGGGCGGAAAATCTAACGATCGCAGGTGTCAAGCATTCTCCCAGAAGTCCTGGAATTTGGTATGGCTCACCAGAACCCTTAAAAGCTTGGGTGCAATATTTGATTTAAAAAACTTTATTTTTATATAAGAAAAGTAAAATTTATTAAAATTTCTTAGCTAAAATCGTAATAAGAATAAATACTTAGTTAAGAACAGGAGGGGTGAGCCATGCAAAGCACCCAGTTCGATCAGATTTTGCGACGAATAGCGACGATATTATCAGTCGTGATTTTCACTCTGTGTTTAATTTATATCTCTACCGGAGTTTTGTTGTCTTTTTACTATGAACCGACAGCAGGCGGAGCTTATAACTCATTGAAGATGATTAATACACAACTGCCATACGGCTGGTTGTTTTGGAGAGCGCATGATCTTGCTGGTAACGCAATAATTGCGATCGCTCTAATTCAAATTGTGGTGATGTTTTTAGGACGGCAATTTCGTAAGAGTTGGCTGGCCGCTTGGATTAGTGTGATTTTGTTAACCCTAAGTGCGATCGGGCTGGATTGGACAGCGATGATTTTAGATTGGACTCAAGAAGGGTACTGGCGTTTTAGCATTGAGCTAGGAACCATCGAAGCCATTCCTTTGATTGGTGGGCAATTGCGCGAAATCCTGACTGGTGGTGGAGCCATTAACACAATTACCGTCGAACACCTTTACACAATCCACAGTTATCTGATTTCGGTAGCGACGCTAATTCTCGCCATAGTACATTTGTCTGCTTTACTCTGGCAAGAATGGCAAATGTATCAAGAAGCGCCCAAACCAGAAAGCGAATTTATTCCTTCTCAAGGCTAATAAAGAGTCAAAGAGGAGTAAAAGGGCAATGAGTATAAGGAAAAGACAAGGTAAATGGGGAAGATAACGGAGAGACTTGTTCAATAATTTCCCCTTGTCCCCTTCTGCCCCTCTGCTCCCCTGCCCCTCATCCCCCAGAAGCCTCACTAGTAGAAAGTTGAGATAATTGGGCGAGGGATAGGTCTTCAACCTCTGGTAACTTTTCTAGAGAGAGGGGAGTGGATTGGGTAGCACCAGATAAGCGTTTTAAAAGGCTAGGTCTGGGGTCATGTAACAGATAAATAATGCGATCGCCAATTTCCCAATCTTGGTTAGCTGGCATTACTTGTAAGCGTTCAGCTCGTTCTACCAATAGCGGTATCAAAACCCCAGTCCGAATCTTTTCTTGGATGCGATCGCATTGAGTCGAAAACTCCAACTCATCTAGCGTAGTTGTCCCCAACTTCACTCGCCCATCGTTCAAATATTCATTCCAAGTTTTAATCGCTAAGTCTGGAATAAAAGCTTGATTAACTTTATTACTAGTCGAGGTACTCGCTTGCGGATCGCGGGGAAAAACAGCTAGGACGCGCGGGGGCTTAAACTCCTCAGCTGCTCTTTGAGCCAAAACAAAATTCACCTCCCCATTACTTGTCATAGCCAAAAAAGTACCTATAGAAGCAAGTCCGGCCTCTTCTAAAACCGCAGCATCTAGCGCACTGCTGGCAATAACCCGGAGATTTTGCGCCTCGGCTTGCACAAGACATTCGGGGTCAGTATCAATCATCACCACGTTTTCTCCCCGTTCTTGAAAGAAACGAGCAATCACAAGACTCAAGGGATTACAACCCACAATTACTGCCCCAGTTACGTCCTTGGAGGTAATTTGCAGCCATTTAGCAACCCAGCCAGCTGTTAGCCCTTGGCAAACAACAGTCATGATAATTGTGAGGAAAACTAAAGCTTTAATGGAATCACCGCCGTTAATGCCTCGCTGTGTCAACGAAATCGCAAAAAAAGAAGCTACAGAGGCGGCAACAATTCCTCTGGGAGCAACCCAGCTTAAAAACAGTTTCTGTCGCCAGTTGAGGTCACTGTTCCAGGTACACAACAGAATATTGATCGGGCGAACCACAAACATTAGTACCAAAACGGTGAATAAACTACCCCAACCCAAAGCAAACACACTGGCAATGGATAGGTCAGCAGCTAATAAGATAAATAGCACTGACACACTGAGAATTGTCAGCTGACCTTTAAAGCTGCGTAACAGACGTTCTTCCGGGACTGAGGAGTTAGCAAAGACTGCTCCTGCAACTACTGTTGTCATGACTCCCGATTCACTGCGGATCATCTGCGATAAGGTAAACAAGCTCCAAAGTATCGCCAACACCACTAAGTTTTTTAGCTCAAATGACAGAAAACTGGCGCGTTTGAAAATCAAACTCATCAGATAACCGCCAGCACCACCAATTGCTGCACCAACACCCAGACGTATAAGT
This sequence comes from Nostoc sp. PCC 9305, assembly GCF_963920915.1. Classification (NCBI taxonomy): domain Bacteria; kingdom Bacillati; phylum Cyanobacteriota; class Cyanophyceae; order Nostocales; family Nostocaceae; genus Nostoc; species Nostoc sp. PCC 9305. Next base: position 56,165 of record NZ_CAWUDN010000030.1, on the reverse strand, counting down.
AAACCAACGATCGCATTGATCGGGTCAGCATCGCCGTTCAAAATCGTATCGAGGACAACGAAGGCGAGGATAGCCCCTACAGGATCAATTAAAACCCCTTCTCCTTCCAAAAGTGTTGCCACTTGTCGATCTACATTGATTTGTTTGAGCAATGGGCCAACGACGGTTGGGCCTGTCACCACGACTATGGAAGCATAGAGAAAAGCTATGTTCCAGGGAAATTCACCCAGCCAGTGAGCAGCCATACTCCCGCCAAGCAGCGTGATTAGTGTTCCTTGAGTGACGAGCAATTGTAGGCTGAGTGAAACTCTACCTAACTCACGCAGATCCAAGTTAAGCCCGCCTTCAAACAAAATAATTGCCGTTGCGAGGGCGACTATAACTTCCAGTCCAGTGCCTAGCGAATGGGGATGCAATAGCCCTATACCATCGGAGCCAAACAAAATGCCCAACAGCAATAACAAGACGATGCTGGGTACACGAAGGTATGCAGCCAGCACTTGGGCGCTAATGCCTGCAAAGACAGCGATCGCCATCTGTATGGTGATTTCAAAAGATGCTTCCATATTGTAGATTTTGAGCGATTTATTTCAAAATCTCTTGTAAAAAACCGTAGATATTAACTCTACAGGGTACAACATCATACCCTTTGTTCCTTGCTGTCTTCAGCGTTTTTTAGATATGTGTATACCCCGAAATTCCCAGCGCCCAACGCTGACGCACCCTGCGGCTGACCGCAGAAGCATCTACGGATTTTTTTATTTGTCTCCATATCTTTGTATCTTCTTCAAGCTTTTGCTTCCACCCAGTTTAGCTGCCACAAACTTTTTTTGGCAAAACCTGTTGACAAAGGCAAGGAAATTGGTTAACTTATAAAAGGTCTGAGTCCGATGCCCCCATCGTCTAGAGGCCTAGGACACCTCCCTTTCACGGAGGTAACGGGGATTCGAATTCCCCTGGGGGTACTTAAATGCAATGAAAAGCAAAAGCTTTTTGTTTGAAATCTAGCAATAAAAACCATCATCCAGGAATACACCTGAATGATGGTTTAATTGTCGTTATGCATACGGTTCTTTGTTGGCTAGTTCTTCTACACGTTGGTGAATAGCCAAAAGATTTAACCGCAAATCTTTGCTCAGACGATTTTCAATAATTCCCACTGGCATAGTGAGTTTAGGCCAAACTTGAATTGTGTAGGACAGATTTGTTCCTAAAGACTCACCGAAAGAATAAGGCTCTAAGCACCAGCTACCAGAAAAGCCTTTAAAATCTCCCTCTACCATGCGGAAATTAATTGCTTTAGGGAAGCATTCTTCCAAATCTAGAACTACCCGCGCACAAAAGTTGAAATTCAGTAAGCGTTGGGAGCCTACTTGCTCCAGTCGAATTCCACCATCGGGATGCTCGATTAAACAACTCTTGGCGAGGTTGGGGAGGAAGTCTGGTAAGGCTTCATAATTTGTCAGAACCTTCCAGATTTGCTCCACTGGGTGGGGAATTTGGACTTTAGCACTGATTTGCCGCTGTCGCTCTGCTATTTTCTCAATTTGAACTTCTACCTGAGCAAGCAAATCCCCTTCTAGGTTGGTGTCATCAGTGGAAGATTGCAAATCAGGGTTCTCTGTTGTGTTGTGTTTTTTAGTCACTTTCAGAATTATGGTTTGCTTTCGTCAGAAAATTGGGGCAGAGTCAAGGTGAAGCAAATTTCGCTCTGTTCTGAATCCGAGATTGGGAGACTTTCAACCGCGATCGCTCCATTGAGATGCTGCACTAAAGACTTGACTAAAGCAAGTCCCAAGCCAGTCCCTGGAGTCCAGCGGCCTTTTCCACGACGGAACTTATCAAAGATGTAGGTCGCTTCTTCTTCAGAGATGGCACGTCCTGTATTCGTCACCTTCATGATAACTTGATCGATTTGTTGATCGACTCGGTGAGCCGCTTCAAGGTGGACTATTGTATCAGGCTCTGAGTATTTACAGGCATTCGTTAATAATTCTTGCAGAATACGGTCAAAACTCTCCAGTTCAGTTTGCAGTTTGAGGGATTCTTCTGGCAAATCTATAGAAATTTTTAATCCTTTCTCCGTAAGTTTTTTCTCAAAAGATGCTGCTATATCTTGAATTCTAGTATTTAAATCTATAGATTCTAATTGCGGGGCTTCGTGAGGCGACTCTAGCTTTTGGAGTGTCAACAAATCATTAATCAAGTTGATTTCTTTTGAACATTCCTGCTCAAGAATATCTAGATATCTACCCTGACGCTCTGGCGCTATTCCTGGCAAACGCAAGTTTTTTATTGACATCAGCATATTTGTCAAAGGGTAGCGTAGGCGATCGCTCATGTTACTCAAAAATTCATCTTTGAGTTCATTAAGTTTCCGCAGCTGCTCGACATACTGCCGGGTTCTTTCATGCAATTTCGCTTGGAGTTCTATACTACTCTGGAGTTTCGCCGTCCGATCGTCTACCAAAGTTTGCACTTGACGCAATGTCTGTGACTGAATTATGGCGTTACTCATTTGAGCGCAAACCATTTCCACAAGATTTAATTCTTCTGCTTGCCAATTGCGAATCACAGATTGCTGTAGCACCAAGAATCCTAAAATTTTACCTTGACTTTCCAATGGCACTAAAAGTACCGCAGGCAATTTCTCTATTGCAAATAATGGAGCAGCTGTCAAAGTATCGTTTTGATCTGTATAGTCATTGAAGATTACTGCTTTTCCAGAATCCATGAAGGCACGCTGGCATAAACCACAGTCTGAAATCAAGAAAGACTCAGCTAAGGTGTCTGGTTTACTAGTGACAGAATTTTGTGTTTCTCTAGCCCATTGGGCGATTACACTAGCTTTCGCTTTAGGTATTTGTTTTTTAGCTTGAGTCTTAAATAGTGGATCTGTATATTTTAGTAAGATGAGCAAACCCCGATCTGCCTGTAGAGATTCGGCTGTCGAGGCGATAACTAACTGGAGCATTTGATTCAGCTCCAAGTTGCTACGACTCAATAGGGTTAATTGCTTGATCAAGCTTTGATGGTGCTTGCTTTTTTGCAAAGACTGCTCTTGATGAGTAATTTGTTGAGCTTGTGCCACTCCAGAAAAAGCGATCGCGCAAGCCGACTCCACTTCTTTGAGCAATTGTTTTTCTGATTCACTCCATTCATAAGGTTGGAATTTAATCAGATTAATCACTCCATTATTATTGCCACCAAACCGAGTGGGAATTGCCAAAACCGCTTTTATCGGTAGTGGTAAATATTGACACCCAATTACCAGACTATTCTGAATGATCGAAATGTCTTCAATAGTCAATGGTTGGGCAGCACATTGCAACACTGGCGAGTGCATAAGCAACTGTTCCATCGAAAACATTTCTTCTGGGTGTGGCAACCCTAGATACTCATCAGCACACCAATTAGTAGTAGTAGCTTCGTCTGATGTTTCATCTGCCACTGAAACCAAGCAGCAGCAATCTACTTGAAAAGCAGCTCCTAGCAATTGGGCAATCTCTTGCAGCATCAAAGCCGTAGCAGAGCTATTAGCAATGATTTGGTTAATTTTTTGTACCAACTCGCGGGCAGGTTCTTCCTGATGCTGCATCAGCTTGACTTGGTAAGGTTTTAGTCGATCTATGTCATCTACGTAATGTGGCGGCGATGATAAAGGCTTTTTCATTTCTGGCACGCCCTCGGATAGTTACCCCATTGTTCTTGCACCCAACCTCTTGGCATATTCTTCACCGTTAGTTGTGTTGCTACACCTTGATAATTGACAAATTTTGTATGAATACTTTCTCTCACCTGTTATAGCCCTTTTCTATATCAGATGGCCAAATTTCCACTACATCAAGCAAATTGCTACATTGGAACATAAGTAATAAAATACTCAAAATATCCTATAAATGCTTAAGTTAGCTTATTTTTAGCTGCACTGTCTTGAAATAATTCACTAACTTTATCCTGTCTGTAAGTATACATAAACCGTAATTTCTCTGGAATCACAGCAAAATTCCCCTTTTGAGCGCGTAAAATTACGTAACTTGCTTTATAAAGCTTTATTACATTTCTTGAAAAAACTAGTAGGTTTAACAAGCTACTCCTCGATCTCCGTAACTCTCAGTAAAATATCAACAAAAGTAAAGGAGGCAGGAGGAGGTTGCAATTTTGGCTAAATTGTGAATGCAGCCCAGTTATTAGTAAAAATAACTAGGCTGCATTCGTCTGAATATAAAACTAAACCACATCTATTTTCAGAACTATATTTTTTAAAATAGTAAGAGCATTTTGTACTCCCTGCTGGTAGGGCGGGCTAGATGCCCTCCCTACACCAGGTTTCAAAATAGACGAAGTTTATCCAGCCAAGCTCTCGACACTCAGAGGAACCATATCGCCATTCCTCGTTAGTCCTAACAACATCGGTTCTTGGGGTTGAATTAGTTGACCTGTAAGTACACAGCGTTCTTCTTGCTGAGCTGTGGCAGCTATGCTAGCTCGAATGTCAGATCGCGAAAATCGAGGTTTCCACTCACCTGATTTTTGCTGGACATAATTCCAAAGGATATCTCGGATCAGAGCTTGATATCCCTGATTCCCAGCTATTTCTTTGAGCTTATCTTTGAGTTCCCGTTCTAGGCGAATGCTGGTAACTTCCATATCGGTGGTTGGGGTGCGAGCGATCGTATGCATCAGTTTTTCTCCTTAAAGGTATAGACAGGATAGTAATACAAGTGTAGTATGTTTAAAGGAATGTTCAATAGGTGAAATTTTCTGTGAAATCCATTTACCCCATCTCTACTTCAATTTTGTGCGTTACCAATTGCCGAACCAATTGGGAATCAGCTGCTATGGAAGTGGAGTATTTATTTATGGGCGATGGTAGCCGAAATCATGGGCAAATCACAGAGGGCAATGATGATTATAAGTATGTAGGCTTTAGTGCACTAATTGCAAAACCACAACTAAATCAAAAAAGCGGGGGGTACAGGCGAAGGAATCCTGTACCGATATGAGACCAGAAAATTTTCCGGTCAATTCTAACCCCCGCTTCACCGAAAACTTGAAGCGGGGGTTTTTTTATAAGGAGTTAAGCTGTGACGATATCTTCCATGCGCGGCGCGAACGCAATGCAAGTGTTAGAGCAATCTGTGGTGGTGTTTTCTCAAAATTACTTGCCACTATGTCGGGTCAATATCAAGCGGGCGATTGTGCTGTTAGTGACCAACAAGGCGCAACCACTGGGTTTTACCACAGAAAGCGGCTGGCAAGTTCACTCACCCAGTTTGGTAATTGATGTGCCAAAACATATTCGCTTGACAATCACTTCTAATGAGCGGATGTGGAAAGTTCCGCCTGTGAATCGGCGAGAAGTATTGCGACGAGACCATCACAGTTGCCAATATTGCGGCAGCAGCAAACATCTAACGCTAGATCATGTGATGCCGCGTTCTAAAGGCGGTTCTCACACTTGGGATAACGTAGTCGCAGCTTGTGAAAGATGTAACTCCCGTAAAAGCGATCGCACACTGTTTGAAGTTGGTATGCAACTGCGTACCAAACCAAAACCGCCAATCCACCCCGCGATTTCTTTTGCTGAACAGTTTTGGATAGATATGCAAGCAAACCTGGAATAACAGGAGAGCATAAGGAATGCTGAAATTAACTTACACTGAAAGCAGTTTTGATTTGGAATGTGTCACTCTGTCGCTAGAAGAATGGGTAGCGCAGCGAGTGATTTTAGCCCTGCGAGTTGGGCAAAGTTTATGCATTGAACCCAGTACCGCTTCCTTTTTGCTTCCTGTTGATTTGCCAGGAGTAGAAGTACTGAGGTCTGAGGTAAAAAGAGATGACAGAGAAATTATTGCCCTCTGTGCATGCGATGCCGAATATATGGAAGTCACCCTGCGGGGTTCTTGGCTATCAGCTAGTTCTAAGGATTCTGTCGGTGTGTTTGTCACCACTATGAGCGATCGCGCTGAGTTCTTTTTGCACAAACTTTGGCAGGAAGCTCAAGAAAGTAGTGCTTCTGTCATGAGTGAATAAACGAAATAGTAGGGTGAGGAGAATTTCTCACCTTTATTGCTCCATTTGTAGCAGTTCAGGAATTGTCACAAATCGGTAGCCTTGCTGTTTGAGTCCACTGATGATTTGTGGCAAAGCTTCTACAGTTCTGTGGCGATCGCCACCACCGTCATGCATTAAAACAATAGAACCAGGTTTCGCGCCTTTCAAGACATTATTTACAAATGCCTGCGGTTTGGCGTGAGGATCGGTATCAGCTGAAGTTAGCGACCACATAATGACAGTATCTTTCTGGCTTTTGGCGTAAGCGGCTAGTCCGTTATTTAAAAAGCCTCCAGGAGGACGAAATAGAGAAGTTTTGACTCCTGTAGTTTTGTATATCAAATCGGCTGTGCGATCGATTTCACTCTTAGCTGTGGCTTCATCCATTCGCCGATACCAATGATGCCAAGTATGGTTGCCAATGGCGTGTCCCTCGGCTACTTCACGCTTGGCTAAGTCTGGATTTGCTTCTAAAGCTTGTCCTACCCAAAAGAATGTTGCTTTAACATCATTTTGCTTCAAGATATCCAGCATTTCTAGGGTTGTCTTTGGCCAAGGCCCATCATCAATGGTGAGAGCAATAACCTTTTCGTTGCTGCTGGGTTGCACCTTATAAACTGTTTTTCCCTGAAATTTATCTGGGACTGTAAAGGTAGGGTTTTCTACTTTGACTGATGGTGGTAATTGGGCATTAATTTTGCCCTTTGCTGCATCTGGAAGTGCAGGATGGATTTTGTTTAGTGGCTGGTTCAACCCCAATTGTGGGGAAATACCTGGAGCAATACTACAAGCTGTAATCGTAGAGGCGATCGCGACAAAACTAATTATCTGTTGTCGCTTGAGGTAGTTGTCTTTCACGTCAGGCTTTTAAAGATCAACCAATCATAAGCTGTAGTTTGATTTTTGAGAGGCTTTAGCAAGCTCAAATATAAGCACAGAAGCTTTTATAGACAATTTCCAAAAAACTTTCTAAAACCCCTTGACACCTCTTGTAGTATTTTGTAGTATATTTGTAGTGAGGCGAAAGACAAAGCTTCTCAAGAGTCAAATTTATGTTCTACATCCAACTAAAGGACAGGCGTTGGAATAAACCAGAGTCCATAACCAACAAAGCTGCTTTTACTTGCAAACCATCGGCGGTAGAGGCAATAAACGAAAAAAGTTCTAAGTTTGCACTCATCAAAACCACTGAATACATCCGTAATACACAACAGGCTTGCTACCTAGAGTTTCGGTTGTTTTCTTAACAGTAAAAAGTCAATTATCTGAACCTTGAAAACTAAATAAGAAATGGGCAAGTTCACCAACAAAATCTGTGCCTAAAAACCTCAAAGTTTAAGCACAGATTCAAAAAATCGGGGTGTAGCTCAATTGGCTAGAGCGTTCCGTTGTCTGCGGAAATGTTGCGGGTTCAAGTCCCGTCACCCTGGTTGTAGTCCTGTAGGCGAATAGTTTAAGCCGTCAGCCTCTCAAGCTGAAGATTGCGAGTGCAAATCTCGTCGGGACTCCCAAATGGTCAGGTAGCCAAGTGGTTGAAGGCGTTGGTCTGCAAAACCGATTAGCGCGGGTTCAAATCCCGCTCTGACCTCTGTCGCAGCGTAGCTTAATCCGCAAAGCCCCAGGTTCATACCCTGGTATATGCGGGTGCAAATCCCGCCGCTGCCACCAAATGCAGGGATGGTGTAACGGTAACACCTCGTGACTCCAAATCCGATGTTCTAGGTTCAAATCCTAGTCCCTGTGTCAGACAATTTTAGATTTTTTAGATTAAACAATTTAATCCAAAATCTAAAATTCGGTAAATTATGCCCTCGTGGACTAATGGTTAAGTCAGTGTTCTTTCAAAGCACAGATGCGAGTTCAATTCTCGTCGAGGGAATGATTATGAGTCGGTGGCCGAGTCTGGCTGAAGGCGACAGTCTGTAAAACTGTTCTTTTTTGCACGCAGCTACCCTTCCCTTCGGGACGCTCCGCGAACGGGAAGCAAGCTACAAATCCTGCTCGACCCACTATGGAGAGGTGGCTGAGTGGCTGAAAGCGTCCTCCTGCTAAGAGGAAGCGGGTAGTTAATATCCGTCGCAGGTTCAAATCCTGTTCTCTCCGTTTTGAGAGTGTGGTGTAACTGGATAACATCTCAGTCTACGAAACTGAAGACGTGAGGGTTCAAATCCCTCCACTCTCGTTACATGGGAGAGATGATGGAGTGGCTAATTCGAGTTGAATTAAACCAGTCCACTGGGTAAAACCTATCTCTCCTCCTTATCCCCCGGTAGCTCAGTTGGTAGTTAGCGCCTGTTTGAAGAACAGGAGGTCGTCGGTTCGATTCCGACCTGGGGGGCTTCGTTGCCTCATAGCTCAATGGTAGAGCAAGCGGCTGTTAACCGCGCGGTTGTAGGTTCGAGTCCTACTGAGGCAGCCATTCATAATTCGTAATTACTAATTCGTAATTCGTAATTAAATAGAGATTGATACCCAGGCTTCTATAAACGGCTTGTGTGTTAGTCGGGGTTTAAATCCCCGTCACAGAACATAATTACGAATTACGAACTACGAATTGTTTAATGCCGGGTGGACGAATTGGTAAGTCGCATCGCTCTGAACGATGAGGTTGCAGGTTCAAACCCTGCCCTGGCAATAAAGCCCTGTGGTGTAATTGGCAACATAGCGCCCTTTGAAGGCGAAGATTCCAGGTTCGAGTCCTGGTGGGGCTGCCAAAATTTGCTCCTGTAGCCCAATTGGAAGAGGTGACAGACTTAAAATCTGTTTGGTTGTGGGTTCGACTCCCACCAGGAGTACCAACGGGATGTAATTCAGCGGCCAGAAGCCATGCTTTGGGAGCATGGAGTCGCAGGTTCAAATCCTGCCATCCCGATATGCCCCTGTGACGGAACTGGCATACGTGCTGGAATCAGAGTCCAGATTTTGCAGGTTCAAATCCTGTCAGGGGCACTAAGCTCTCGTGGCGGAACGGAAGACGCACTAGACCGAGGATCTAGTTTTTTGCAGGTTCAAATCCTGTCGGGAGTACCAAAATATCTGGGTGTGGCGCAGGTAAAATCCCTGCCACTCAGACTTTACCCTTGTAGCCCAATGGAAGAGGCGCTTCGCTTAGAACGAAGAGGTTGCTGGTTCAAATCCAGTCAGGGGTATTGGTGAATATGCGGGGATAGAGCAACGGTGGCTCGTCAGGCTCATAACCTGAATATCGGCAGGTTCGACTCCTGCCTCCGTCACCAAAACAGTGCTGGTGTAGCTCAATTGGCAGAGCAACTGACTTGTAATCAGTAGGTTGCAGGTTCAATTCCTGTTACCAGCTTGATGCGGGTGTGATGTAACGTCAGCATGAGATGTTTCCACCGTCTTCGTGCGAGTACCCTGCGGGAAGCAAGCTACAAATCTCGCCGTCCGCTCTGAACTTGCGGGTGTGATGTAATCGGTAGCATCTGAGTACGCCATACTCAGTGCGTGGGTTCAACTCCCTCCACTCGCTTGCGTAGTCCTGTAGCTCAATTGGTAGAGTGTCTTCCTTACAAGAAGAATGTTGCGGGTTCAATTCCTGCCAGGACTACCAAATATTGGGAGTGTAGCTCAATGGAATAGAGCTTCGAGCTTCTACCTCGAAAGTTGTGGGTTCAAGTCCTACCACTCCCGCCTTATGGGTCTGTAGCTTAATTGGTAAAGCGTCTAACTGGCTGTTAGAAAGTTGTCGGTTCAATTCCGACCAGTATCCACCAAATATGGGGTCATAGCTCAAATGGCTAGAGCGCCTGCCTTGCAAGCAGGAGGTTATGGGTTCAATTCCCATTGATTCCACTGATGGTGTCTGAAGCCAAAGTGGTCGAGGCGCTGGTTTGTGGAACCAGTCATAGCGGGTTCAAGCCCCGTCAGATACCCCTCAATGGAAGATGCCGCTGAATGGACGGCAACTGGTCTTGAAAACCAGGGTATGGGCAACTGTAGGGGTTCGATTCCTCCATCTTCCTCTTTTTCCACCTGAAGCCGAAAAGTGAGGCGCTGTGCTGATAACACAGAAATAGGAGGGGCAGTACCTCCCTGGTGGATTGATATCGAGTGTTGGTATTACAAAGCTTGCGATGTAATACGATCGCACTTGCTCATTTCTTATTTAAATTAACCAGGGTGGTTGGCATACCGGCTGTGCAGCGGGCTTTTAACCCGCAGAAATAGGTTCGACCCCTATACCACCCACTAAACAATTAAAAATTTAAAATTTAAAATTCAAAATTAAGAAATACAATCTTAGCTAGACTTTTGGCAATTGCTAATATGGTACTCGAATGCATTTTGGGTTATGAATAGCAACTAGCGATCGCTAGTTCAGCATGTTGCAATAATACATCTTTATCCAAAGCATGTATGGGATATTGCGGTGTTACTGCTAGTAGTTTCTCAATTCTTTCTCTAGCTGCTTCTACCACTGCTTCATCTAAGCTACCGTTACTGAGCGAATCAGCAAAATCTTCAGCAATCCGATAAGTTCTTTCAATAGATGATGAATTAATATTACGCGATACAATAAATAGATCGCAGCCTGCATTAAATGACCGCGCTACAGTACCAGTTTTCATAAAAATATCTGAGATCGCTTTCATATCCAAATCATCAGATACAACTACCCCCTCAAAGCCAAGTTCCTCTCTAAGTAAGGTTTTGAGGATAGCCTGAGAAAGCGTTCCTGGCACATCAGGATCTATCTTGGGAAATAAGATATGGACAGTCATCATCAAAGGAATCTGTACTTCGATTAAAGCTCTGAAGGGTATAAGTTCTCGAAGTCGCAGGTCTTCTAGAGTTAAATTCAGTATTGGTAACTCAATGTGAGAGTCTTTGCTGGTGTCTCCATGTCCGGGGAAGTGTTTAGCGCATCCCAAAATTCCTGAATCTCGAAGTCCAAGGTAGTAATCACGCGCACCTTGAGTAGCAGTTTCGGGAGTGTTACCAAAGGCGCGAGGCCCAATCACTGGGTTGTCGGGATGGGAAAAAATATCGGCGATAGGTGCCCAAGATAAATTGATTCCCAGTGATTTTAGTTCTACCGCTGTGGCTTTTGCTACTTCATAAGCGTGCGATCGCAGCAAAAAGGCATGAGGAAAGCGGGTAATTGGCGGTGGTGTACGAATTACACGACCTCCTTCATGATCGAGAGTCATGAACATAGAATCACGTTCAGTATATTCTCGTATCTGCCTGTTTAAATCCTTGAAGCTTTCCAGCCAAACCTGATATGGAGTGCCATCCAAAAAGTTCTTAGCAAAAAATATCGCCCCAATCGGTTTCAATTCATTGAGTGCGCGTTTATCATCATCACTTAATGTCGTGCCAGAAATACCTAGAATCAGGTGATGTCCAAAGCGCTTTAGCTCTTGCGATGCACCCATAACTTTTACCTATAAGTTGTGCGGTAAACAACTCAGTTGTTCAACCTAGAGGACATAGATTTTTATCCTACACCTTATGGGAAGCAGAAAGTTTCCCAAGTAGTCTTTAACCAATACCCCCGATATTTACTCAAAGCAAATACACGAATTAGCAAATAAATCAACTACTTTCAGACCACATTTGAGATTAACTTATTTTCAGTCAAAGGAAATACTTTTGTTTGCCTAATTTTCCTCCATGTAAAGATAGATGAAATGCTCGCTCAAACCTATTGCCAACAATGGTATTAACAATTTGTTCGGGTAGGTGCGCGTAGGTAAAATTCCCTTTGGCAAAAGTTTTTTGGGGAAGCGATCGCACAATAACTGCCAAATGTAACGGATTGCAACGTATAATGAGAACGATAAAACGGTTAAGAAATATTGAAGAGCAGTAGGGTTACATGCGAGTAGCGATCGCGGGAGCGGGACTAGCAGGACTTTCCTGCGCGAAATATCTTACGGACGCAGGTCACACACCCATTGTCTTGGAACGTCGAGACGTTCTAGGCGGTAAAGTGGCTGCATGGAAAGATGCTGATGGAGACTGGTACGAAACAGGTCTGCACATCTTTTTTGGCGCATATCCAAATATGTTGCGGTTATTCAAAGAACTGGACATTGAAGATCGATTGCAGTGGAAAGAACACACAATGATCTTCAACCAACCAGATGCACCAGGTACTTACAGCCGCTTTGATTTCCCAGATTTGCCGGCACCAATTAATGGTATAGTGGCAATTCTGCGAAACAACGACATGCTGACATGGCCAGAAAAAATCCGCTTTGGTATCGGATTATTGCCGGTCATGATTCAGGGGCAAAAGTACGTTGAAGAAATGGACAAATATTCCTGGACAGATTGGCTGCGTAAACACAAAATTCCAGAACGGGTCAATAAAGAAGTTTTTATTGCCATGGCCAAGTCGCTGAACTTCATCGACCCAGATGAAATTTCGGCAACCATTCTTTTAACTGCTCTCAATCGTTTCCTCCAGGAAAAAAATGGCTCGAAAATGGCCTTTCTGGATGGTTCGCCCACAGAACGATTGTGTCAGCCCATAGTAGATTACATCACCGAACGCGGTGGAGAAGTCCGCTTGAATGCCCCTTTGAAAGAGATTTTGCTGAACGCCGATGGTAGCGTGAAAGGATATTTAATTCGGGGATTGAATGGCGAAGAGGATGAAGTTTTCACAGCGGATTTGTATGTGTCTGCCATGCCGGTTGACCCTCTGAAGGTGATTTTGCCAGCACCTTGGAAAGAAATGGAGTTTTTCCAAAAGCTAGAAGGCTTGGAGGGCGTGCCTGTAATTAACGTGCATTTGTGGTTCGATCGTAAACTTACGCAAATTGATCACTTGCTATTCTCGCGATCGCCCCTCCTAAGCGTTTATGCTGATATGAGCAATACCTGCCGTGAATACGCCAACCCCGAACGCTCGATGCTGGAATTAGTTCTAGCCCCGGCAAAAGATTGGATTGCCAAATCCGATGAGGAGATTGTGGCTGCCACTATTGCCGAGTTAGAAAAACTCTTCCCCGACCACTTTGGGGGAGACAATCCAGCAACATTGCTGAAATCTCATGTGGTGAAAACGCCCCGTTCAGTTTACAAAGCGACCCCTGGTCGTCAACAGTACCGTCCCTCGCAAACAACCCCCATTAGTAACTTCTATCTCTCAGGGGATTACACCATGCAACGCTACTTAGCCAGTATGGAAGGTGCCGTACTTTCTGGTAAGCTGACAGCGCAGGCGATTTCTGAGGCCCTCCCGGTAGCAAATTCCTCAAACCTGCAAACGCTCACCCGACCGCCCGCAACGAATGCTGCAACTGCCTGATTCCCCGCCGCGCATGAAAACGCTGGTCTCTGTAGACGAGTCATACAAACTTTGTCGGCATCTCACAGCAAAGTATGCCAAGACTTTTTACCTGGGTACTTTGCTTATGAGTCCGGTAAAACGTCAATCTATTTGGTCAATTTACGCTTGGTGTCGCCGTACAGATGAATTGGTGGATGGCCCTGCATCTGCTATTACCACGCCAGAAACCCTAGACCTATGGGAACAGCAGCTGGAATCGATTTTTGCGGGGCGCCCATTAGAAAATTACGATGTAGCTTTAGTTGATACCCTCCAACGCTTTCCGATGGACATTCAGCCATTTCGGGATATGATTGCCGGTCAGCGCATGGACTTATATCGCAGTCGTTATGAAACCTTTGAGGAGTTATACCTCTACTGTTACCGCGTTGCTGGCACTGTTGGTTTGATGTCAACATCAGTTATGGGTGTGGATAACACCATATATGCAGCACCGTGGCGGCAAAACAAACAACCTTATGTTCCCATAGAAGAAGCGATCGCTCTCGGAATTGCCAATCAACTCACTAACATCCTACGGGATGTAGGAGAAGATGCCAAACGGGGACGGATCTACATTCCCCTTGAAGACTTGGCAAAATTCAACTATACCGAGCAAGACTTCTTCAAAGGTGTGGTAGACGATCGTTGGCGGGCATTGATGCGCTTTCAAATTGACCGCGCCCGTCAATTTTACACCACATCCGACCAGGGAATTACTTATTTAGCATCCGATGCCCGTTGGCCTGTGTGGGCAGCATCAATGCTGTACGGACAGATTTTGGAGGCGATTGAACGCAACGATTATGATGTATTCAGTCAGCGGGCTTACGTTCCCCAGTGGAAAAAGTTACGTACCTTGCCCATAGCTTGGATGCGATCGCAAGTCCTTTAAAAAAATTAGTCATTTGTCCCTAGTCCTTAGTCCTCAGTGTTTTATAAATAACCGAAGACTAATCACAAATGACCAATGACAAATGACTATTGACTCTTACTGGCAAGTCTGGTAACATTGATATTCGTGAGTCAGGAGAGGTGGCTGAGTGGTCGAAAGCGGCAGATTGCTAATCTGTTGTACGGCAGGCAACTCCGTACCGAGGGTTCGAATCCCTCCCTCTCCGTTTTTCAGCTTTTGATACACGGAGAATATTCTGTGTACAAAAAGAATTACTAATATCGGCGTAAATATTTCTACTCCCAAAGATGGATGATATGATTTATCCTTTGGAGTCTTGATAAGATCCAGCTAAGTTACAAACCTAGTTTGGATCTTATTTTTAGGCTCCTAAATATCTGAGGAGTGAAATTAATTTATGAGAAAAATTAGCGCCGCCTTAAGTTTAAGTATAGCTACCCTTGCGGCAGGGTTTCTACTTGGGGCTTGTGGTGATAGCAGTACACCCAACGGCACAGCTACCAATGGCAGCACCGCTACCCCAGCGGCATCAACTACTACAAGCAGTGCTAAAGGGCTAAAAATTGGTTCCTTGCTACCGACAACAGGCGACTTGGCTTCTGTGGGACAGCAGATGTTAGGCTCTGTACCTTTACTGGTCGATACGGTCAACGCTTGCGGTGGAGTGAATGGCGAACCTGTTACTTTGGTGCAAGTAGACGATCAAACCGACCCCAAAGCTGGAGCTGCTGGTATGACTAAACTAGCAACTTTAGATAAAGTAGCAGGTGTAGTTGGTTCCTTTGCCAGTAGCGTTTCAAGTGCAGCAGTCTCTATTGCCACACCGAATAAAGTCATGCTGATTTCCCCTGGTAGTACCAGTCCTGTATTTACCGAAAAAGCCCAAAAAGGTGACTATAAAGGCTTTTGGGCGCGTACTGCTCCCCCCGATACATACCAAGCACTAGCTTTAGCCCAACTTGCCAGAAAAAAAGGTTTCAAGCGAGTTTCTACAGTCGTAATTAATAACGACTATGGCGTAGGGTTTGAAAAAGCATTCGTGCAAACTTTTGAAAAATTGGGTGGAACTATAGTTAATAAAGATAAACCTGTCCGCTACGATCCAAAAGCTCAAACATTTGATACAGAGGCGGCTGCTGCTTTTGCTGGTAAGCCAGATGCAGTCCTGGCTGTACTCTATGCCGAAACTGGTAGTCTGTTCCTGAAAGCCGCCTATCAGCAAGGTGTCGCAAAGGGAGTGCAAATTCTGCTGACAGATGGGGTAAAATCACCTACTTTTCCCGAACAAGTTGGCAAAGGCGATGATGGTAAATATATTTTAACAGGAGCGATCGGTACAGTACCGGGTTCCGATGGTAAAGCATTAGAAGCTTTCAACAAGCTGTGGAAGGATAAAAAGGGTAGTGCGCCAGGGGAATACGCTCCTCAAGCTTGGGATGCAGCTGCTTTATTAACATTAGCGGCGCAAGCGGCTAAGGAAAATACAGGCGTTGGCATAGCCAGCAAAATCCGGGAAGTTGCTGATGGGCCTGGCACAGAAGTTAGTGATGTCTGCGAGGGGCTGAAGCTACTTAAAGATGGTAAAAAGATTAACTACCAAGGAGCCAGCGGCAACGTTGATGTTGATGCTAACGGCGATGTCGTCGGTGTCTATGATGTTTGGACAGTAGGAGACGATGGCACAATCAAGGTGATTGACAAAGTTACCCCTAAGTAGAAACTTAGGAGTTAGGAGTGATGAGTTTAATCTTAATAACTCTTAACTCCTAACTCCTAACTCCTAACTCTTAACTATTTAATCCCACTGAAGTTGTAACCAACTCCTAACAACAAGCCCACGTCAGTTTGATCGAAAAATCCGGCATTGATAGCAGCTGTTGCTGTAAATTGAGAAGTTAGAGGCACATCAATGCCACCAGACACCAAAAAGGCAAATTGCGAATCATCACCAGTTTTGTAAGCTGCACCTACTCCGACGTAAGGTGCGATCGCTAATGGTTCGCTAAAAGCATCTGCTGATTTAAAGGTAAAATCGTAGGTGATCGGAAGTAGAACTGTGGTGTTATCCCCAAAGATGGCTGAGGGTCGCACTGATATAGAATTTGTCAGTCCGATTTTGCTGACTACTGCAAAGTTACCGTCACCCAAAGATGTATCACCACCACTCAAACCAATGTTAGCAGCGACGCCAAGATAGCTACTACCACTACTAGTAGTTCTACCTAAATCAATATCAGATTGCGCCACTCTTGTAGCAGATGGTTGAGCAGTCGTTTCAGAATTCGGTTGTACAGGTTCAGAGGTGAGCGTTGCAGATGAGGTCGCCACTGTGCCTGGAACAGGTATGGGTGTTACATTGGCGTTTTCCTGTATCGCAGCGTTAGGCGATTGCTCTACCTTAGTTAAATTTGTGACTGTAAAAGTTTCAGTTGTTTCTGTAGAGAGGTTTTGGCTAAACTCTTTGGGAGACGCTGCGGTTGCGGAAGGTTCGGTTAATGACTGATTGCTCGACTTGTTTACTGTCTGGGCGCTTGCAGATAAACCGCTACTCAGGAATGCAAGAGCAGCTATACTTGGCAACCAAAAAACACCTTTACGAAGAAAAATAGTATTCACGTTCACTCCTAAAACAATGTTGCCACGAAAAATAAAGATTTTTGTTGATTTAAGTCAACAAATTTGGGCAATATTCAAAATTTAACATCAAAAAATCGGTTTTTGCATTCTGACTTTATTTGATTCTCTAGTTAATATTTACTAGCAAAAAATTAAATTTTATAGCAATCCTCAATCACTCGTGAGCAACAAGATACTCAACAACTTTTACAAAATCGGGGATTTATAGGTTGCAATTTTCACAAATTAAATAGAATTGATATATTTATTTTAAATATCCTTAATTTGATAGATGACAAATAGTCCATTTTCCTAAAATCAAGATAGTGTTTGTTAAGGAGGCGATCGCAACCTCTCCTAATGCAGAGAAGAAGTTTTTTAGCATAGCTGTCTTACCGCCAAAGGCAGCTAAATTGTGAAGTGATATTACGAAGCTTGCAAAAATATTTAGAAATTGCCTAGAAGGCAAACATAGTTCTAACGTAGAACCTATTAGGAGAGACTGGAGGCAAATGTGATGAGCGAAAATAATATTCAAAAGTATCGGTTTGTCTGTACCCTGACTTTCGGTGATATCTACGGTCAAATAATTGTTTGGTTGATTACGATTACCCTAAGTTTGGCATCAGCTTTGGCGCTGATGGGTGCCAAGCGGCCCGTGTACGCTTTAGCAACAGCGGGTCTTGTCGTTCTGCTATCGCTACCTTTCTTGTTGTTTGCGTTTGTCACTACCTTGTTAAATCATATTGAAGTTAGTCCTGTAGGGCCGGGAACCAAAATGGAACCTATACCAGGTAATGTGTCTCAACAACAACCTGTACAAGCAACTAGCTAAAGAGTTAGGAGTTATGAGTTATGAGTTATGAGTTATGAGTTATAAGTTACTCTATTTGTGCCATAACTCTTTGTTTTTAACTTTTCACTCCTAATTTCAAAATTTGTTATAACGTCCCTGTCTGTAGGCAGGGAATTTTTTTTAGAGATGCTACTGTTACAACGCACTAGCTGATTAATCACCTCTCTACAATAGAACAGCAGTGGTTTGCAATCAGGGGGCTAATTATGCTGGAACACGATGTGATTATTGTCGGGGGTGGATTAGCGGGATGTCGCGCTGCTGTAGAAATTGCCCGCACTGACCCTAGTTTAAATATTGCTGTGGTTGCCAAAACTCACCCAATTCGTTCTCACTCGGTTGCGGCTCAAGGTGGTATGGCTGCATCGCTGAAAAATGTTGATTCAGAGGATAGTTGGGAAGCACATGCTTTTGATACTGTCAAGGGTTCTGATTACTTGGCAGACCAAGATGCTGTAGCAATTCTCACCCAAGAAGCGCCAGGTGTGGTGATTGACTTGGAACACATGGGCGTTTTGTTCTCTCGCTTATCCGATGGGCGCATTGCCCAACGGGCTTTTGGCGGACATTCCCACAACCGCACTTGCTATGCCGCTGACAAAACCGGTCACGCGATTTTGCACGAATTGGTTAACAATTTGCGGCGTTATGGGGTGCAAGTTTATGAAGAGTGGTACGTGATGCGTCTCATTTTGGAAGAAAATGAGGCCAAGGGTGTGGTCATGTTCCATCTTTTGGATGGACATATAGAAGTGGTGCGGGCTAAGGCGGTGATGTTTGCCACAGGGGGCTATGGTCGCGTTTATAACACTACCTCTAATGATTACGCTTCTTCGGGTGATGGTTTGGCAATGACTGCGATCGCAGGTTTACCCCTCGAAGATATGGAATTTGTCCAGTTTCATCCCACTGGTTTATATCCAGTAGGGGTGCTGATTTCGGAAGCGGTACGGGGTGAAGGGGCATATCTGATTAATAGTGAAGGCGATCGCTTTATGGCCAACTATGCACCTAGTCGGATGGAACTAGCTCCTCGTGATATTACCTCACGAGCGATCGCTTACGAAATTCGCGCCGGACGTGGTATTCATCTCGATGGCAGTGCTGGCGGCCCCTTTGTCTATCTGGATCTGCGCCATCTCGGCAAAGAAAAAATTATGAGTCGCGTTCCCTTCTGCTGGGAAGAAGCCCATCGTCTAGTAGGGGTTGACGCAGTAACTCAACCGATGCCAGTCCGTCCGACAATTCACTATTGTATGGGTGGTATCCCAGTTAACACCGATGGTCAAGTTCGCAGTAGTGGCGATGGTTTAGTTGATGCTTTCTTTGCGGCTGGTGAAACATCTTGTGTTTCTGTACATGGTGCTAATCGCTTGGGGAGTAATTCTCTGCTGGAGTGTGTCGTCTATGGTAAGAGAACTGGGGCTGCGATCGCCAAATTTGTGCAAAAACGTAAGTTCCCCTCTGTAGATGAGCAACGGTATGTAACAGAAGCCCAGCAACAAATTCAAGCTTTGCTAGAACAACCAGGACAGTACCGCATTAACCAAGTCCGTGAAGCTTTTCAGGATTGTATGACTGAGTTCTGTGGTGTTTTCCGCACTAAGGCATTAATGACTGAAGGTTTGCAGAAATTAGAAGAAATACAACAGCGATATCCTCAAATTTATTTAGATGACAAAGGTAGTTGCTGGAATACAGAACTCGTAGAAGCCTTAGAATTGCGAAGTTTGATGGTAGTAGGACAGACCATTTTGGCATCAGCCCTAAATCGCCAAGAAAGTCGTGGCGCTCATTTCCGCGAAGATTATTCCGAGCGAGATGATGCTAACTTTCTCAAACATACAATGGCTTACTATTCACCAGCGGGAATTGATATTCAATATCGACCGGTAGCGATTACTATGTTTGAGCCAAAAGAGCGGAAGTATTAGCCAAAGGTAAATTTAGTGAGAAATCGAGGGGACTACAAAAGTTTTGTCCACCTCGATTAAAAATATGAAATGATTGAGTTATTAATCAGAGCCTAATTGTTTTTGAATTACAGCTGTTATTTTTTCTTCCCAAGCCGGATCGTTATAGACATGATTACTAAAGAAGAAATTACCATCAAAGTTCCCTCTGAGGTAGCAGAGGCGTACCGTAATGCCACTGAAGAAGAACGAGAAGAATTGCAACTTAAGATTGCGGCAATCATGCAGTCTCAATTTACAACTAAAAGACAAGAGGCGATCGCGCGTCTGAGAAACACGATGGATAAAGCAAGCTTTGAAGCACAAGAGCGAGGATTAACACCTGAAATCTTAAAATCGCTTTTGAATGATGAAGAATAATCGATGGTTTGTGTTTGATACCAATGTGCTGATTAGTGCATTTTTGTTTAGTCAAAGCAAGCCACGTCAGGCATTAGATCAAGCTCTGGATATTGGCGTTATAGTATTATCAGATTCTGTATTATCGGAGTTACAAGAAGTTTTATATCGTCCCAAATTTGATAGATATCTTACTCAAGAAAGGCGGCAAGATTTTCTCAAATATTTAACAGAAAACTCTCAGTTTATTGATGTGATTGAACAGATTTATGAATGCCGAGATCCAAAAGATAACAAATATCTGGAATTAGCAGTCAGTGCTAAAGCAGAGTGTATTGTTACAGGAGATGATGATTTGCTAGCGCTAAACCCCTGGAGGGGTATTGAGATTCTAACTGTTCAAGAATTTTTGGGTTCAAAGTAGCAAGCAAGAATTAACCTACGCGCAACTGTCCTACCTTGCTATATACAGTAGTGTAGAAACAGCTAAATAATTTATTATAATCCCCAACTTGGGTTACTATAAAAAACAAGATTTTTATTCAATCATGAACGAACCACCAAGTTGGTATATTGTCAAGCGTTCTGCTGGAAACTGTGAAATTATCCCCAGCGACCAAGTTGGCGACGATAATCTAGAAATTATAGAACAGTGGGGGCCTTTTAGTTCACAAGAAGAAGCGATCGCTCGACGTGTCGGACTTATTAGGGCTGGAAAGTGCAAACCAGTTTAAGTTAGTAGTTAGAAGTTAACAGTGATGGACTTTATTCCTAACTCCTCACTATTCACTCCTAACTTTATTCCTAACTCTTCATTTTTCTGCTGTAGGTGTCCCCTGAGCAGCAATTTTTTTACCTATCACTTCCACTGCTTTAGCGAATTGAGGGTCTGCAAGAGTAGCGAGTTTGTCACGTTCATGGAGCCACAAATCTTCCATCTGCTTTTTGCTCAAATCTACCTTCACATCTGGCGAAATGCCTTTGTGATTGATATCTGTACCATTGGGGGTATAGTAATGAGCAATTGTTACCGCTAATCCTGAACCATCTTCTAGGGGACGCACCGATTGCACTAATCCCTTACCAAAAGTTTGAGTACCGACCAAAGTAGCACGTTTATTATCCTGCAAAGCCCCTGAGAGGATTTCACTGGCACTAGCTGAACCTTTATCTACCAGCACCACCAATGGTTTAGTTGTCAAGGCTCGTCCGTTTGCCTCTTCCTTTTCTGCCTCTCCTTGGCGTTCAACAGTGGAGACAATCTTACCTTTATCTATCCACATCCGGGCAATATCCACGCTGGAGAAGAGTAAGCCGCCTGGATTACCACGCAAATCAAGGATATATCCAGCGACCTTTTTGCTTTCTAAATCTTTAATGGCAATTTGCATTTCTTTACCAGCATTGGCGCTGAACTGGTTCAAGCGGATGTAACCAAGATTTCCGGCTGGGGTTTTCTTTTGAGAAAACTTAACTGGATGGATTTCAATTCGCGCCCGTTTGATGTCAAACTGTTTTGTCTTACCGTCGCGCACAATTGTCAAGCTGACTTGCGATCCTGCTTCACCTCTAATCAAGGACACTGCCTGATTAGTATCCATCCCCTTAGTATCTTTGCCGTCAATTTTGAGAATGATATCTTTTGCCAAAACACCAGCTTTAAAGGCTGGTGTATCTTCGATTGGCGCAATTACAACCAATTGCTTGGTTTTTTCATCCTGACTAATGGTGATCCCAATCCCTGTCAATTCTCCAGAGGTATCCACCTGCATATTCTTGAATTCTTCTGGGTCCATAAATCGGGTATATGGGTCTTCTAGCTTTTTCAGCATTTCCCGAATGGACTTATACGCATCCTGTGGATTACTGTAGGACTTGCTCAAGTATTCCTTACGAACAGCCTGCCAATCTACCTGATTAAAAGTACCATCAACATATTGGCGCTGAACAATTTGCCAAACTTCATCTACTAATTCTTTAGGACTTGCTTTAAATAAAGCCTGACCTCGCGAATGAATGCCAAGGCTAGTAACAGCGATCGTGGAGAGTGTCACTGCCGTAGCACCCAAAACAAGCCTACTTTTTGTAATCACCATAATGACAGCTGCGTCAGAGGGAAAATATATAGTCAGTATGCTCAATCTAACACAGGCTACCACTGTACAGACCGAGTATCTATCCTTAATTTAAACAAAATACTTGACAATCCGGCGAACTTGATGGCTAAAAGATACAAAGTTTTTGGGTATGGGGCATAAGAGGCAGAGGAGCAGAGGTGCAAAGGGGCAGAGGAGAAAAACTTACTGCAACTTCTCCTATGCTCCCCTGCTCCCCTGCTCCCCTGCTCCCCTGCTCCCTTTAAGGTTCTACCCAGCGTTCATCTGCCTTAATGAGGTTAATTAATTCCTCTACACCTTTATCTTCTGGGACTTTTTTAATTTCTTCTCTACCACGGTACAAAGAAATA
The DNA here is from genome assembly GCF_963920915.1 of Nostoc sp. PCC 9305. Lineage (NCBI taxonomy): Bacteria > Bacillati > Cyanobacteriota > Cyanophyceae > Nostocales > Nostocaceae > Nostoc > Nostoc sp. PCC 9305. The sequence continues at coordinate 33,638 of NZ_CAWUDN010000030.1, read as the reverse complement.
TAACCAGGTGTTTTGCCAACATAGCCATAGTCGGCATCTGCCATTTCTCCTGGGCCATTGACAATACAACCCATAACTGCAATGTCTAGCCCAGTTAAGTGTTTAGTGGCTTCCCTGACTTTGTGCAGCACTTCCTCTAGATTAAACAAAGTGCGTCCACAGGAAGGACAAGCGACGTATTCCACCATCGTTTTTCGCAATCCCAAAGCTTGGAGAATGCTGTAACAGACAGGGATTTCTTTTTCTGGTGCTTCTGTTAGTGAGACGCGAATTGTATCGCCAATACCATCAGCAAGTAAGGTTGCAATACCAGCTGTGGATTTAATTCGCCCGTATTCGCCATCACCGGCTTCTGTAACACCTAAATGTAATGGATAATCCATACCCAGTTCATCCATGCGCTTGGCGATGAGGCGATAGGCGGCCACCATCACCGGGACTCGTGAGGCTTTCATGGAAATTACCAAGTTGCGGAAATCTAAAGATTCACAGATGCGGATAAATTCTATGGCAGATTCCACCATTCCTTCGGGCGTGTCACCGTAAGTAAATAGCATTCTCTCAGCAAGAGAACCGTGATTTACCCCAATTCGCATCGATTTACCTTGATCGCGCAAAGAAACTACCAGAGGTTCTAAAGTTTCGCGGATTTTATCGCCAATTTCGTCAAATTCGCTTTTAGTATATTCAGTTCGATTGATATTTGGCTTTTCAAACACATACAAGCCCGGATTAATCCGTACTTTCTCTATGTGCTTGGCAACTTCCACGGCGATTTTCAGCCCATTGTGATGGACATCAGCCACAATTGGCACGTCTTGGTAAGTTTTAATTAATTTTTGTTTAATTTCTCCTAAAGCTTTAGCATGAGCCATACTTGGCACTGTGACGCGGACAATTTCGCAGCCAATTTCGTGCAGACGACGAATACCAGCGACTGAACCATCAATATCAAGAGTGTCTTCGTTAATCATTGACTGCACCACAACGGGGTAGCCGCCGCCAATGGTGACATTTCCTACCTTTACGGGACGGGTTTTACGCCGCTTGATGGTTGTATCAAAGGTGGCTTGAGGTGATGTGACGCTTGAAGTGTTTACTGTGGGCAGAGTTTGCATAACCTGATTCGGTAAATTTGCTGTTGCTCAAATATCAGATTTAATAAATCTCTGTTTCCCAGATTGCCACAGGTGGTGGCTCTTTGGGTGATTAGATAGAAAAAAATCAGATAATAAACAGCACAACAGATCAAGAGCGATCGCTGAGTTATAGATATTATCAGCAATGCCAATAATTTTATGAACCAACCGTCAATACCTGTTATTCATTCAACAGTCAGATATGATATGCAGCGTCAAGATGAGGTGATGGCTTCCTTTAGGACTTACATTGGTATCCCAAGAGTTCGTAGAATATATCGAGCAATTTGGATTTACTTTTTGATATTCTCGAAGCGGTTTTTTATATATTTTCATCTATTTTCAGCTTTATCATCATTTTGTACTTTTTCAACATCCTGGAACTCACATTAAATTCATAAAAATTTAGGTATCATGCTATAGCTGCGATCAAATCTAAGTTGTCATGATGTATTTAATCAGTATTTAAGAAAATTGAATTGTATATTAAGCTCTGCTGAATCATGCTCAAACCAGATTAATGCGCTCAATATGAAGTATGGGATTGCCCATTCATGGACTTGTTAGCGATCGCTTTGTTATCACTCCAACAAATTAAATCCTTTGTCGTCTCTCAACTTTCTGTCAAATGTTGCTGTTGTCGTACAACCAGATTGTTGAGCGATCGCCCCAATCAAATAGTCAGAAAAATCTGCGCTTCCCTGCTTAAAACGCTGCAATGCTTGATAAACTACAGAGGTATTTTCTAACTCAAAAACTGCACATTGCAACATCATCTCTATAGTCTTACTGATTTCTTGCCTACTAAATTCATAAGGCTTACCGCGCAAAACCCAAACTAATTCACACAGAACTATATTCGCAACAAAACACGGCTCTCCCCCTTCGATAATCTCAACAGCTTGCTCCCATTGTTGCTCATCATCTTTTGTCAGGTAGCGCACTAAAATATTCGTATCAACTCCAATCACTTGAACCTTCTCTAATTGCTGTTTCCATTTCCTCTAAAGTTGCGCTTTTCATCCCTGGACGATATAAGCTCCCTGATAAGCTTTGAACAGGGATATTCAAGGGAATAAGTGTAACTATCCCATTTTCATCAATCACAAAATCAACCTTGCTACCTGTGTCTAAATTGAGGTAATCTCTAATTTCTTTAGGGATAGTTACTTGTCCTTTTGTTGTGATGGTTGCACTAGCCATTACTCAAAATCCTTACTTTTACTCCTTACTTAATTATACAGTCGATTGTCAATCAAGCGTCTATGCTTTTTTGAGGTTGTGGATGAAAGAGCGATCGCTTTAACCAGACTAAGTTGCGTTGCTCCTAGATTTACAGACACCAGATACTATCCGCTTTGACTATACCTCCGTATTTATGCGAGAAAACATATTGACCAGATTCTAAACCAGTGGCATATTCCTCTAGCCAGTTCTGGAAACTTGAAGCGACGAGTTTTCTCTTGCCGTCATCATGCCACATCTGAATAATTTGTCCAACCTTGCCACCTTTAGCAGGAGCTAAGTCTAGACAATCGTGATTGCCAGCACCGTCATAGGTTAGTGGTATCCATAACGGACTCCACCAATCTGTACAAATTCCTATTCCTGGTTCTGGCTGACTTTCACAACCATCGAAATTACCTCCATCTAGAAGTTCCTTCCAAACTTGCCATTCCTTTTGAATACGTTCAAGAGATAGAAATTCTCGTCCATTAATCAGCCCATAATCGTAGGCTAATTGTCCATTATGGATACGGTAAGAACTCTTGACATCATCAGGAAACTGTATCAGCAGAGCGTCTTCTACCGCCTTTATCTGACTCTCTGATGCTCCAGGGTTCAATGTATCAAGAACTTGTGGAGTATTAGCTTCGAGCCAGAATTCTATTCTTGTCCAAATTTCCTGCATACTTGTAGCTGCCTTGAATATAAATATTTTGTCTTATGGTTGGTTTACAGATGAGTGGTTAAATCGACGGTTGGTGATGTTGAGAAGTTTAGATGACAGCGATCGCTAAATTTATGTTTTTATAATACAAATATACTATTGAATTTAGACTTGAGAAAATTTGGGGATTGAAATTGTAGATGTTATTACAGAATAAAAGCGGCTGTAATTATGAACACCCAAATAACACCCCAACTACCAATTCCTCCACACTTTAATCCTGAAGAAGTGGGCAAAGTCTGGCGCGTACCTTACCAAGAACGTGCCGCCGAAGCTGAAATGTGGGCAAAACAACACGATATAAAACCTACATCTTTAGATAAAACTCGTATTTGTCTACTATTAATTGATGTCCAAAACACCTTCTGCATCCCTGGATTTGAATTATTTGTAGGTGGAAAATCCGGTTATGCGGCGGTGGATGATAATGTCAGATTATGTGAGTTTATTTATCGCAACTTGGGAATAATCACGAAAATTGTACCAACTCTAGATACTCACACAGCAACGCAAATCTTCCATCCAATCTTTTGGGTAAACGCTGCCGGAGAACATCCCACTCCAGCAGCGACTAGCATCACATCAGCAGACATCGAACAAGGTATCTGGAAAGTTAACCCAGCAGTTGCTAACACTGTTACTAATGGGGATTATGAATTATTAGAAAAACACGCTTACCATTACCTTAAAAAACTCAGTCAAGACGGTAAATATCCCCTCACTGTTTGGCCTTATCATTCTATGTTGGGCGGTATCGGTCATGCTCTAGTTTCATCGGTAGAAGAAGCGATATTTTTCCACGGCATTGCGCGTCAGAGTCAAACGCAATTTGAAATCAAAGGTGAAAATCCTTTAACAGAAAACTATTCCATCCTACGTCCAGAAGTGTTGGAAGATTTTGAGCAACGTCCACTCGCTCAAAAGAACACGCGCCTGATTAAACAACTTTTAGAATATGATGCAGTAATTATTGGTGGTCAAGCTAAAAGTCACTGTGTCGCTTGGACAATTGACGATTTATTAACAGAAATTAAACAAATAGATGCTACCCTGACGAAAAAAATCTATCTGCTAGAAGATAGCACTTCTCCTGTTGTTGTCCCCGGTGTTGTGGACTACACAGAACAGGCAGATGCAGCATTTACAAGGTTTGCAGAGGCAGGAATGCACATCGTAAAATCTAACGAATCCATAGCATTTTTTTAACGCAAACGATCGCAAAGGTTTCGCAGAGGAATACAGAGATTTCCTTTGCGTTCCTCTGCGCTTCCCTTTGCGTCCCTCTGCGTTTAAAAACAAGCCTCATTTCTTCAAATAACCCTTGGGATCTTGCGCTACCCAACCCAGAGATGAGCTAGAACGCACTTCAAAATGGAGATGCGGTTGAGTGGATGTTGGTTTTCCACTAGTGCCTACTGTTCCTAGTAAGTCTCCTTTTTTCACTTGTTGACCGACAGTAACTTTGATACTGTCAAGCTGGGCGTAGCGGCTTTGAAGTCCGCCACTGTGGTTAATAATGACCAATTTGCCATAAGAACCTTGATCGCTGGCAAAGGCTACAGTTCCAGGGGCGATCGCTAGCACATTAGTGCCAACTGGTGCTAATAAGTCAACACCACTATGGAAGAAAACTTCACTTGTCCCAGGATTAATTTGCCAGCCGTAAGCTAATCCTACAGTTGCCACTTCCCCCAAAGGATATCCAGACAAAGATGCACGGTTTTGTGTACCTGTATCAGTAGGTAAAGGCGACTTAGTTACAACACCATTAGGCGACCAATTTACCCCCGGAACAAACACGATTCTGGGGTTTTGTTGGCAGCCATTCACCTCAAACAGGCTATCAGCACGAACTTTGTATTGTGCCGCCACTTGTCGCCAAGTTTGACCGCGAGGCACTTCGACTACAATCCCATTGTAGGGAGGAATCTGAAGCACACTACCAACAGCAGCAGGTGCACCGTTCTGCAAAGCTGGATTCATGCCAATAATAGTTGTCGGAATGAGATTGTAGCGCTGCGCTATGCTCTCCAAAGTTTCGCCACGAACGACTTTATGGCGTTGGAAGCGAGATAAGGCTGGAGTTGAGCAACCACTTACAGCAGCGTTAGCACTGTTTGAGTATGGCAGTATGCTTACTAGGCCCAAGGCGCTTAAGCTACAGAGAAATAGTTGACGAAAGGGTAAAGTCATGTATAAAGGTCAATAGCGCATTAACTTTAGATTTTAGATGGGAAGAATGGGGATTGGGGGAGATGAGGAAGATGAGGGGGACAAGAAGATAAACAAAACTACCTAACTCCTAACTCCTAACTCAGCACTCCTAACGCCCAATCCCTAATTTCTCGTAAATTGATCTGTCCACTTGCCGTTCGCTTGACTACACTTAGAAATTAGCAACTGCATTGCTGTTCTTGAGCAAAACAATTATGAAGTTATCCTTAAAGCAACTGGCGGTTTATGTGTTTTTACTGGTAATTGGCGGTAGTGCAGGTTTGTTTGGCAGTCGCTATCTCCTGCCACAAAATCGCTCGTTCCAACAATTAAAAAATGTAACAATGGCTTCGCCTCCAGAATCCGTAGTTCCGAATTCTCCTAACGGAGCTATTGGAGCTACTGGTGGCGATAACGTGAATTTTATTGCGACGGCAGTGCAAAAAGTTGGCCCGGCTGTAGTGCGAATTAATGCGACTCGCAAAGTAGCCAATCCCATCTCTGATGCTTTGAAAAATCCCCTCTTGCGGCGATTCTTTGGAGAGGATGACCAACCAATTCCTCAAGAACGCATTGAGCGCGGTACAGGATCGGGGTTTATCTTGAGCGAAGATGGCGAATTACTCACCAACGCTCATGTAGTGGCAGATACAGATACAGTACAAGTTACCCTCAAAGATGGTCGGAGTCTAGAGGGTAAGGTGGTAGGAGTTGATTCTGTAACAGATGTGGCGGTGGTAAAAATAAAAGCGAATGATTTGCCGACAGTAAAACTGGGCAATTCGCAAAACCTGATTCCAGGACAATGGGCGATCGCTATTGGCAATCCCCTGGGTTTAGATAATACTGTTACTATCGGCATCATCAGTGCTACCGATCGCACTAGCACTCAAGTTGGTGTCCCAGATAAACGAGTCAGCTTTATCCAAACTGATGCCGCAATTAATCCTGGTAATTCTGGTGGCCCCTTATTAAACGCCCAAGGCGAAGTGATTGGTATTAACACTGCTATCCGCGCTGATGCTCAAGGACTTGGTTTCGCCATCCCCATTGAAACCGCCGCCCGCATCGCTAATGAACTTTTTACTAAAGGGCGCGTGGAACATCCCTTCTTGGGTGTTGAAATGGCAGACCTTTCTCCCATCAGGAAACAGCAGATTAATCAAGAAAATCAACTAAACATTCAGCAGGATGCTGGAATTGTGATTAAAGGAATCACAGATGATTCCCCAGCCAAGCGTGGAGGACTGCTTCCTGGAGACGTGATTCAAAAATTTAACGGGAAACCAGTCAAAACTTCAGCCCAAGTTCAGAGGCTGGTAGAGTCTAGCAAAGTTGGAGACATAATAGCGCTCGAAGTCAACCGCAGCGGTAAGGTTCAAACCTTCAAAGTACAATCAGGAGCTTATCCTGAAAAGAAGTAGTCAAAATAATTCGTAATTCCTAGAGAGCGTCATTCCGAATTACGAATTACTAATTCATTATTTGGTCAATAGTTCCAGAATGTTTGACTACTGACTATTAATTATTGGCCATTAGACAAATGCTCTAACTGCATTCTTTGTTCCATCTGGCGCAGAAAATACCCTGTCATCATGGCTGATGCTAGAAGCCCAGCTAAGTTTTCCCTATCTGTTGTGATTTGCACGTTGAAATTTTCTGCCGGGAGCATTCCCACTAGCCCTTGGACATTTTGCGAGATGATTTGTTTTATTTCGGGGCTGGCGGACTGAGCAACCCTAGCTAAAACATCAGGAGACTGATGCTGTAGATATTTGAGTAACTGATTAGGGTATTCCTCAGAGTGGTCGGAAAGAAGTTGATTAGGGTGTTCCTCGGAGTTGTCATTCAAAAAGTCAGGATTAAACACCATTGGCAGTTTTATTTAGCTTAATTGCTAACTCCACTCTAAACCATAGTACAAGGTTAGCGCATTCACCACGGGTATAAGTCTAGAGGAAGGGAGTGTGATTAGGGGAGAGATGACAGGTGACAGGTTATAGGGAATAATCTGTACGCTGTAACCTGTACCCTATAACCTGTACCCTATTCCCTTCTTTACTCCCCACTCGCCACTGCCTTTAGTTCTAGTTCTAGTTCTAGTTGTTCTTCCTTCTGGCTAGTGGAAAGTATTTGCGGGAGTTGTTCAATTTGGAAATACTGATGGAATTTTGAGGTTACTTGGAGTGAGTAGGAGCGAGAATCGCTGTCTCGGCGCTTGCGGATGAAACCAAGTTCGACGAGTTCTGGAACGTGTTGATATACTCCCGAACCGCGCAGGTTAATCAGGTCGCTCTGAAGTATGGGACTATTAAGAGCGATCGCAGCTAAAGTTCGTAATGCACCTACACCCAATTCCACTGGTATCATCGTTTGCACTAGATCGTGAAAGTCAGACCGGAGTTGCAAACTATAACCATCTGGGGTTTCTATTACCTCTAAAGCGCTATCTCGGTGGGCATAATTGTCCATGAGTTCAATTATGCCTTCTTTGACAGTGGCGCGATCGCACGCGGCATACTCGGCGATTTCGCCGAGCGACAAGGGTTTACCCTTTAAATAGAGAATTGCTTCTATCTTCGTCGCTGTGGCTGTAATCATTTAGTCATTAGTCGTTAGTCATTGGTTATTAGTCATTGGTCATTAGTACATGACAACTAACAATCAACAAGTGTGTGGCATTATATCGTAAATTGTCAAAGTATTTTTTTAAACTTTCAAATTTGGCATTGGGATTAGGGGAGAGGTGACAGGTTACAGGAAGTATATCTGTACCCTGTAACCTTTACTCTATTCCCTTCTCAAAAGCCTCTACTTGTGAGAATAAATTCTGCGATCGCTAAATCTTGTGGAGTGGTCACTTTTAAATTTGTCTCCTCTCCCTCGACAATTCGGACTTCGATGCCGCACTTTTCAAATAAAGCAGCATCGTCAGTTACTTCCCAACCTTGACGGACTCCTTCAGCATGGCACTGTTTCAACAACTTGACATCAAATCCTTGGGGAGTTTGTGCCGCCCATAGTTGTCGTCTGTCGGGTGTATCTTGAATTATGCCTTGTTCATCAACAATTTTGATGGTGTCTTTGACGGGTACACCAGCAATTAAACCGGGACAGTGGCGAATGGCCTCGGCACAAGAGTTAAATAAATCTGGTGTGGCCAGGCATCTAGCACCATCGTGAATCAACACTTGTTCTGCGGCTATTGGCAGAGATTGCAAGCCATTGTAAACAGATTCTTGGCGGGTGGAGCCACCTTGAATTAATTCCACTGGTTTAGTCAGCTTCAACTCGGCGAGAATTGCATTTAACTCTGGCCAATCGCTAGACTGAGAAATAATCCCGATCCAACTGATTGTAGTGGCGGCTTCTGCGGCTAATAAAGTCCAAGCAATAATTGGTTGCGATCGCACGAGTAGCAGGAGTTTATTGCGGTTACTCCCCATTCTTTTTCCGATTCCCGCAGCTGGAATTAGTAAATACACAGAATTCCTCAATCTTTAAGCTATATATTTTCCCCTAAAATAGGGAGCGAGTAAGCGTCAATAAATATTATGCGAGTAGTAGCCCTTGTACCTGGCGGAATTGGCGACCAAGTTCTCTTCTTTCCGACTCTAGATGACCTGAAGCGCCATTACCCTAACGCTCAGATAGATGTCTTTGTTGAACCCCGGTCAAAGGCTGCCTACCGAGTGAGCAAGTCAGTTCACGAGGTGCTGAACTTTGATTTTAATGACCGTAACAGTCTGGCAGATTGGGGTAATTTAGTGGGGACGATTCGCGATCGCGAATACGATGTTGCCATTGCTGTTAAGCAAAATTGGTTGGTGGGTCTTTTACTCTGGTTGACGGGAATTCCTATACGTATTGGCTACAAAGGCAAAGGATCGGGTTTTCTTACCCATGCTGTGCCGTTTAAATCATCCCAGTATGCGGCAGCAGTTTACCACGACTTGCTGCAACCGTTGGAAATAAATAGCCCTGTCCCAGAGTTAGCAGTAAATGTGCCAAAACCAGATATTGAATGGGCACAAAAGGAACAAAAACGTTTAGGGGTTCATGAAACAGGCTATATCTTGATTCATGGCGGTTCTGGCCAGTTATCCCAGGCTAAAGAACTGGATAAAATCTACCCTGTCGAAAATTGGCAGCAAATTATTCAAGCCTTCCAACAAAAGCAGCCGGATTTACCTGTGGTTGTTATTAAGGGAGTTGATGATGAGCAGTTTGTGCGATCGCTTCTGGAGTCTTCTCCAGATATCAAGGTGACTGCCCCAGATGATATTGGTAAGTTAACTGCCATAATTGCTGGGGCAAATTTGATGTTATCGACTGATAGTCCGGCACTACAACTAAGTGTTGCAGTTCAAACCTATACCATTGCCATATTTGGCCCCAGCGATCCAGCTAAGTTGTTGCCGAAAAACGATAAATTCCTGGCTATTGAATCCCTCACGGGAAAAACGGCGGATATTTCACCAAACACAGTTTTAGAGAAAATTTGGGGTGGCTAAACTAGTAGTTTTCCCAAACTTAGATACCTAGAACAGACAGTAAGCCTCAAAACCTCTCTCTTTACAGGCTATGCGTTACCCACATCTTTCTTTACAATCTTGAAACCCATGTTCTATAACCTTCTTAGACATTGAGAATTTAGGTATACTTGACAAATTCGCTTTTAATCTTCTCGCTAAAACTGCGTTTTTATTGAGAATGAACAACGAACGAATCAGGGTTATAAAAACCTGAGTCAATACTCTCGCAAATGTTAAGAAAGATCCGGGTAATGGATAGCTTTACAGGAGAGAGGCGAATGTATATTGCATACAAATGAAAAGCTCTATAATTTATCACTCAGCCGTTGTCGCAAGTTGGGAACGGCTTTCAGTTTTTATTTAGACAAATCCAGCTCTAGTGCGCTATACCACAATACCGTTGAGTTAAACCCAAAATCCTTAGAGATGCGTTGGCCCAGCAAGATGAAGTACAATTTCGCATCTCTACAAGTCAAATTCCTCATCTAAAATCCAAAATGGTATTAATTAGAGGCAAGCAATAAATGTCCAGCTTGCCATATATGTTCCAACAAATATACTGGGATAATCAGCACTACTATCGGAAACAAACCAGTCAGGAGTCGCTTTCTGCTGTCGAACCCTCTTTTCCAAACCAATTTGTAGAGATATATTCTCGTGCACAATTTTTGCATTAGCAATTTCTAGCATTTTTTCTATTGACTTTTGTAGCCACTCTGCTCGAACAAACAAACTGTGAGATGGATGATCGCCGTAGCAAAAAGGTACAATGAGAACAAGATATCCTTTGTCGTTTAGTATTTTATTCAGGCAAAATTGAATAATTTCTTGATCGTCTTTTTTTTCTTGGGTCTCTTTGTTAATGCTGTGAAATAACAAACCCGCTAGCACGATTGCATCAAATTTTTTATTCTCTTCAACAAGTTCAGACAGGAAAAGCGATAAATCTTTGGTAACAAACTTTCTATTTGGGTAGAGTTTTAAACATTGTTCAATAGCTAGTTCACTGTGATCGACTCCTAGATAGTCACATCGAGCCGGAAGATATTTGCTTAAAGCCGCATTACCGCATCCTAAATCTAATAATGAGAATGAGTTTTCTGGAAAAGCGTTACTTAAAAAACCACCTGTAGGTGTATATCGGGTGAGATTTTCCGGGGCTTCAAAGTAAGAATAATAGTCATCTTGAAAACGTTCTTCTTCAGATGTTGCACGCTCAGGTACTAAATTTTTCATTCCAAAACCCTCATTTTTTCAAGCTTGTTTGATTACAAAATTGCTCTTTCAGGATCTTGCGAACTACTGAAAGCGCTTGAAGTAACCAGTATAAAATAAAACCTATTTTCTTTCGTATATAAGAAACAGGTTTCTATTCTCAGCATATTTGCTATGGTTAATTTAAAAAATATCTTTTTAGATAGATAAAAATTTCATCCTTAGAGGATGTTTTAAATATCGAAAAGTATACTATGGGCCAATACAATTCAGTGAAGTTTTTGGTATTGATTTCGGCAAATAGAGGCGCGAAATTATACGTTCGTGTCGGTCAATGCGCTAACGCTTCACTACAGAAGATTTAGGGCTTAACTGAACGATATTGCAATATCAGAATAACCTCACACAGTACACTAAAACGAAGAAAATTTTCTCACAATGCTTCCATCACCTATTAGCTATTTAAAATATTTCAAAAAAAGCATCATCCAATTCATAACCGAGAATTTGCGCCATAGACTTTAGGCGCGAGAGGCTGGGTATGTCCTGTTGTTTCAGCCAATCACCTAAAGTAAAGATTTTATGCATCAAAAATATTTCTAAGGCTTCAGGATTATACTGAATACCTTCTTGGGAACTAAACTGGTGTGGTACAAGCATGGCGGCATAACGGGCAAATTCTCCAGCTTTCCAATCTAGTAAAAATGGCAACCAGGGATATTTGGCATCTAGACGCACAAACCACAGGCGCACCTCTGGAATTTCTGAGAGTTCCCGTGGGTCGTCAGGCTGGAGATCGTAATTGACATCAAAGTGTAACTGCTGTTCGTGGGATGCAACCCCATCTTGCAGCATTTTTTCAATCACCGTTGATGCAGGGGACAGATCCAGATTGTTAATGAAGTCATTATTGAGTGCGATCGCAATTGTCATTGATTTAGCAGCCACCTTCTTGATGCTCAACTGTAGGATCGAGAATATACAGTAGCAGCTTTCAGGCATTGACGCTACATTGACTTTTGATCGCACAAAGTCTTTTTCATAAATCAATTACTATTTACTGATACTTTTTGCCGATAATTTCATCAACCCATACAAGGTTTAAACACAAGTCTGACCTTGCTCAAATTTATTTGATACTTTCGCTTAATTTCCGCTGGTTATAACAAATATACATCCAGTTACTAGCCTTGATATGAGCCACTGGCTATCGCTATTCACTTCACTGATTTTTACTAAAATTAAATGTTACTTTTGTCATTGCTATAATTACTCGCATCTAATTAAAGAATTACTACACGATTAATATGGTATGCCATTAGAATTAGCCTACTTGGGTAAGGCAATACCTGCCCCAAGGTGGACATTTACAGCGATTTTAAGTTAAAGTTGTAATGAGTTTGTTTTAGATTAAGGTCTGACAAAGTAGCCGTCAACAAGCAAAAAAAATCATTATCGCCACCTGTCACTTCCACAGCATCAAAAGCCAAAACATAAGTGCAGGTAAAACAGTAGCGTGCAATATCATTGCATATATTAAATAACCAATAAACATTTAGATGGGAAAATTCCCTCAACAGTTAACAAGCTGTAATATGCAAAAACAAACAATTACTACAAGACCAATTCGTTCCTTAGAAGATGCACTTGAGCGCTGTCAAATCCTGGGTATGCGCGTCAGTCGTCAGCGTCGCTTTATTCTGGAATTACTTTGGCAAGCAAATGAACATCTTGCTGCAAGAGAGATTTACGATCGCTTGAACCAACAAGGCAAAGAGATCGGCCATACCTCTGTTTATCAAAATTTAGAAGCATTATCCAGTCAAGGCATCATTGAGTGTATTGAACGCTGTGATGGGCGTTTGTACGGCAATATCAGTGACTCTCACAGTCATATAAACTGTGTGGATACAAATCAAATTCTTGATGTTCATGTGGAACTACCAGAAGATTTGATCCGCAAAATTGAAGAAGAAACAGGAGTGCGGATTACTGACTACAGTATTAACTTTTTTGGCTACCGCAATCCGCAAGAGGGATAGGGAGCAGGGGGGCAGGGGAGCAGGGGGGTAGGGGAGCAGGGGAGGCAGAGGAGCAGGAGAGGCAGGGGAGGCAGGGGAAGATGAGGGAGTGAGGGAAAAGAATTAATAACCAATAACCAATGACTAATGACCAATACTTCTCTACGAGAGGCTGCGCCCGAAGCGTAGCTATGCCGCAGGCTTTACGACTACGCTCAGTACAAGTGACTAATGACCAATGCCCCATGCCCTATTCTCCAATCGAATTAATTGCCAAAAACTGTCTCATCATCGACATCATCATCATCTAAATCTGCTGACAAAATTGCGCCTTCACAGCTTTCAATTAGTCCGATGGCAGGGGTTTTGTTCCAATTAACGTTTGTGTTTGGTGTGATTTTCACGGTGTTTAAGAAGGGCTGCTGCGATCGCAAATGTTTTAGTTTTTGAAACATTTCTTTAGAGAACAAGGCTCCATTATCAGCGGCCAATTTTTTGTCAGTCGCAGCAAGGATGGCGTCAAACAAGCAGGCGTTGGTGAGATCGGCAGAATTAAGATTTGTCCCCATCAGGTTTGCCTGTTGCAGGTTTGCGCCTGTAAGGTTTGCCTGTTGTAGGTTTGCGCCTGCGAGGTTGGCGTTTTGTAAGTTCGCGCCTGCGAGGTTAGCCTGTTGCAAATTGGCTCCAGCCAAATTCGCCCCCATTAACTCCGCATTAGATAAGTTTGTTTGCTCAAGGCTCACCCCAGTTAACATCACCTGCGATAAAGAGGCTCCCGATAAATTGAGTCCAGACAGAGACTTGATTCGGGTTGCAAAAGCGCTTTTATGTAAAACCGTTGTTCTAGCAATTAGCAGACTCAGCACCTCTGGGTTGAATTCTGTTAAATTGACTGGATTCCCACAAGGCCAAAATGGAACTTTTGTTTCTCGGTAGCAAGCACAAAGCAATAAAAACACATTCAGTCCTACCGCAGCATTCACCTGTTCAACATTCACAGGGTTTTGCAGTGCATGAAAATTAGTCAAAGCGTTGTGGGCTATCCCCTCATCTAACCAACGTCCTTGACAGTAAGCACGCCAGAAAGATAATAGACGTTGAAATAAAACTTCAAATGAAAATTTGTGCTTTTGCTGACGGCGTAATCCAGCGATCGCTAGTTCTTCAATTTCTTGGCTAAGTATCCCGTAACCTAGTAAATTATAAATATTCTGGGCTGCGCTAGTGGGCGTACCATAAGCCTCATCTTGGTATTGAGTCAGAAGTTTAAGTTGGGCAGCTATAGCATCTGCACAAAGAGATTCTCCTAACTTGAGATGCGAAAACTCAATTAAACTACTTTTCGCTGCGCTTTCCACATCCCAAACTTTAAAATAAAATGCTGGTAAACTATTAAATTCACCAGCTAGATTAATTTGATGACGTTGCGAGTGTAAAATTTTGAGAGCGATCGCTTGCATCTGCTCAAGTAAATTTTGGGGATGACGATTAGCGAGTAAATTAGCGATCGCTTCTGGAGTCCGATGGATATGAGCCGTTCCTGAACGCAGTAGCATCGTCTTGATCCCACCAATTAGCGGATAACCCAACAACCATCGACTCAGACGATGATGAATTTCCCATAACAGAAAAGACTTTTGGGTATTAGCTGCTAACTGCAATAGTTCATCATCTAGCAATCCCTCGCGGTGCAAGATGCCCAACAAATGCAGCATTAGGGGTTGACGGACAAGGGGAGATAATTCGCTTAACTTTGATTGGCTGTTAAATAACCCTGCCTGTTTTAATAATGTAAAGAAATTTTGAGCAATGGGTAATGATTGCACTTTTGCCCACTGTTGAAACCATTGCTTGAATTCGTCCACATCCAAAGGCTGAATAATAATTCGCCTCAACAATAGCGGTAGTTCCGAGACGATTTCTGGTAAAGTCGTTGAACGACTTGTCAATACAATTTTGTGGCGGTGCTGAGATTGAAAGTTCAGTAATTGCTGAATAAAAATTGCTTGTGCCCTGATACCCTGAGCAGAATGGGGCAATTCATCCAAACCATCCAGCAGCAACAGACAAGGGAGATTTTCTTGCTCTAACCAAGTTGAAAGATTAACATCAAAGGCAGAATTTAGAGTTTCGATTAAAGTTTTACCGTATTGTACATCTCGCAACCTAATTACTATCGGCATCCAAGTAGGGTACAATTCCTGTGCTACCTGTGCTGCCCAAAGTTGGCAAAAACTAGTTTTTCCATAACCCGGTTCTGACTCAATGACAGCGATCGTTTCTAAATCAGTAAGCTGTTGCTGTGCCCATGTTTTTAAGTCAACTGGTTTAACAGCTTTTTTATCTTGCTCAGAAATATTTTCCTCTATTGGTAAGCCTTTTTGTGGCACATAGATATCCTTAAGAGCAAAGGATTCCATCAGCAAAGGGATACTGAGGTTTTTAATCAAACTTGCACGGTAATGTT
Source organism: Nostoc sp. PCC 9305 (assembly GCF_963920915.1). NCBI lineage: Bacteria > Bacillati > Cyanobacteriota > Cyanophyceae > Nostocales > Nostocaceae > Nostoc > Nostoc sp. PCC 9305. Next base: position 18,096 of record NZ_CAWUDN010000030.1, on the reverse strand, counting down.
CTCGGTGCAAATCAATTTTTTCACTGACTGTAGAACCAACTTCTGGGGTGATGAAACTGGGAGATAATGAAATCCCCAAACGGAAAAATTTTTGCAGCTGGGCTAAAGGTGCAGCATTCTCGGTGACGACTACCAATATGTCACCAGGAAGTGAGTTGACTAAACGCTGTGTTAGAAGTTTCGCTTCCGCTTCCTCTGCACCATTGGCAACTAACCAAGCGATAGCAGCGTTATTTATTTGTTGCACCAGTAATGAATCTGCAACCGAAGACAGCGCTTGTTCAGCTTGAGTATCAGTCAATTTCCCTGGGCTGAGAGTTTTCAGCAATCCTTGTAGTTGCGGATCTTGGAGGATGAGTTTACCCACGTCCTCTTTAAGTATGTGTGGTTGCATGGGTATAATTGCCCGGTCTAACCACGGTTTTTGTAGGCTTGCTTCCTGCTCTAGAATTGCTTGCAAAGCTTGGAGATAGGCAATTTGAAACGCTAGCCATGTGCCTTCATTACGTTTTAACGGTTTTTTTTGGCTGAGGCTACGCAACAGTTTTTCTGTCAACAGGGAAATGACACTGATTTCTTCCCAAACAATACTTAAGGGCAGTTCTAAAACCTCTACCAAGGTACAAATATCAAAAGGCATGAGGCTTTTGAGTTCCATATCCTGAACAATACGGTAGGCAATACCTGCCAATTGCCCCCCAGAAAACCCTCTGATTTGATTGATTGCGATATGGCGTTCTGCCAACCAGTGCCGAATACTCAGGTTCATTTAATCACACAGTGAAGGCTGCATAAGGCAATTATGATCGATTTATCAGTTTGCGAAAACAGGTGACAATGGGGAAGACAAAGTTTTGTATCAAAGTTTTTTTCTGATTGGTAAAAAACAGTGCTGATCTAATTGAGTGGACTATGAGCGATCGCCCTTTAAAATTATTGTTAATCGACCAAGACCCGATTTTTCGTCTAGGATTACGGGTAGCTTTAGAAGCGATTCCTAACCTAGAAGCGATCGCAGTTGTAGAAACTGATACCATTGCCTTGCAGATTTTAGCAGAAATTGCCGAAAAAGACCCTAACCAGGTAAATTTGGTAGTTTTAGAATTCGGTAATGGTCGTACCACCAGTCAACAGCTAGGTTTACAATTTTGTCGGCAACTCAGAGCCTTATATCCCAACCTACCAATCCTGCTCCTCAGTTCTATTCAAGAACAAGGACTGCTATTAGCTGCGAAATCTGTTGGTGTAAATGGCTACTGCCCCAAAGGTACACCACTTCCTGAGCTAGTCGCCGCCATGCAAGAAGTTGCAGATGGTGGTGACTATTGGTTCCAGGACAGAGAAGCAATAATAACTCCTAACTCCTCACTCCTAACTCCTAACTCCTCACTCCCCTTCTCTAAACTGCGAAATAATTTACGTTTGTCAGGAATTGCTAACATTGATGCTACTCTAGCCGCAGTAACAGCACAATTACAAGTTCCCGGACTACGAGTACTAGATCGAGCAATTCTAGCTGGACAGCGGCGAGAACTGCTAGCGGCTCGTTGGTTGCTAAATCAATTGTTGGTTTCACCACAAGAAAGGCAAGAGGAACAGATTCCGCTTGCTGATGAGCCGCCTGTGACTCCTTCATTAAGCATTCAGCAAAGACAAACCCTATCACCTTTACTTAGTCCGGGAACCCTACAATCTGCCTTGTTTACATCTTGCGTTACTAAGCTTCAATTTCCTTTAATAAATGTCACAGATATACCTTTAGAAATCGATATCTTTCGTGAAGATAAAAAACGTGAATTACTTTATTTGATCCTACAAAAATTGGCCGATCAGTTAGATGAATTGCGTGCTTCTCAAATAGAGATAAATCAATTGTATGAGCTAAAAAATACCTTGATACGTGATTTATGGCAAGTAGCGATTATAGAATTTTTTGGGAAATTTTCTCGGATACAAGTAGCTAATCAAAACATAGAAGTTGTTAAATTATTGCTACAAAATACAGAAGTTGTGCAAAGAGAGATTCTTCAAAAAATCCCACTATTTTATGAGTTGTATTCTTATCTCTTATTTCAAACAGAATTGAACATTGATAATCGCTCATATCCAGTAGTTAGCGCTGAAGCCAAGTCCCAAGCATTGATGCTTTTAGAGAACTTATTAATTCAGGTAGCGAATGGAGTAGTTCAACCACTGTTAAATTATTTAGCAGATGTAGAAGAGATTAAGCAAAACTTTTATGGACGCCAATTGATTTCTACAAGAGAGATTGAACGATTTAGAAATGATTTGTCGTGGAAATATAGATTAAAAAATTATATAAACGAGCCAAAAGCCGTTTTTGAAAGTCGTTATGAGCTATTTGTAATTGCGCCTCGTGGCATTGCCACTACTTCAGTTTATGCCCCTCGAAATCAGGAGTTAGTAAAACTTTCCAATATTCCCTTAATAGTGACATTGCTCCTAGAATTTAGTGATGCGATCGCACCGCGTTTAAAATCACTATTAGCTGTTTTCGGTAGCGGTATAGTTTTTATCCTTACCCAAATTGTTGGTCGGGGTTTAGGTTTAATTGGTCGTGGTATTCTTCAAGGTATTGGTAGCGTTTCGTCAGTAGAAAAGAACTTTAGACGAAATAGCGATCGATCTAAGTGAACCAGCAACCCAGAGGGGCAGCTTTCTGTAATTCTTTTCCCAATGACAAATGACAAATGACAAATAATTTTATCGGGCTAGCAATTTCTTATGTTTACGCTATCAGTCTGCTTGTGATTGGCGAGGGACTACGTAGGCTATTTGGTATAAAGCCGGATTTGACCCGAAAGGTAATCCATATTGGTGCAGGGATGTGGACTTTCGGAGTCCTGCTACTGTTTAAGAATTGGGAAATCGGAATTATACCTTTTGCTACCTTTATCGGACTGAACTACTTGTTTTACCGCTATCGAATCATCGGCGCAATGGATACCCAAGATAGCTCACCCGGTACGGTTTATTTCGCTATCTCAGTGACATTGCTGTTCGGGCTATTGTGGCGACCAGATGGGCCAGTAGATAGCGTTGCGATCGCCGTAGCTGGGATAATGGCAATGACCTGGGGTGACGCACTAGCAGCATTAATCGGTAAACGTTTTGGGCAACATAAATACCAAGTGGGAAGTTCTATTCGTTCCTGGGAAGGTTCAGCAGCAATGTTTATAGCGAGTACAGTAGTAATTTTCTTGGTGCTATTACTGCTACCTGGTTCGTCGCTGAGTCCCCTAGCAACGCCTTTAAGTTTAGGATGGGCCTTTCTGACGGCGGTGGTAACTGCTACTTTTGCAACTTTAGCAGAGGCAGTCTCGCCCCACGGCACAGATAACCTCAGCGTACCTCTAACAGCGGCGGGAGTCGTTTGGATTTTTATGCAGGTTTTTAAGGCACTCCCAATTACCTCGTTCCCAGTCTAAAACTAGAATTTCAGCCACTCATAATATAGATTCTCAATAAAAACAGCTATTTTACTGCGATGTCTGCGGCGGTCTGTTACGCTCAACGGCTCACTCTAAGCGTTGGCGGAGCCTCTCGTAGAGAAGCCATGCCGTGGCGGAGCCTCTCGTAGAGAAGGCTTTACGCTGCGCTATCGGTATCGCATTATTAATTCGGCGATTTATACCCCTAATTTTTAGCACCTAACTTTGGAGTATTGCTACTTCATACTAAAATACTACTATTTTGAAATTGGCAGTGTTCAGAAACACAATATATCTGTGATCGAGAACACATCTTTTCTGATTAAGACAACTATATGATCTTTCCCACATGGACTTACAGCAAGAATACATCTTGTAACTTGATGTCCATCTTCTTTCTGTTAACTCCGGCGATACACAGTTATGCTTCATTTTCTGATTGAGCAGAAATTGTCAAAGCATACTTGAAAGGATTTCCCACAATTGAAGAAGGCAGAAGCCTGTAAGTATCAATCAAAACTCTAGTTGCGGGTGATTGCCCACTACTAGAACAAAATTGTGTCGAGATATGTAACACCAGACACAAAGCATCCTTGCTTCAATCTCATGCTTTTAAGCGTGGGATTAAAGCAAAGATGCCTTCATATCTTATCTTGTACCTTCTGCCTTCTGAATGCATTTTTCATCAAAAAACAACTCTAGCAACATAGGTACAATCAATATGAACTTTAAACAATTTGGTGTATTACTTTCTATATCTACAATTCTTGGACTCAACGTGATGGCGACCAAGGTTTTGGCTCAAGAGTCGCCTAGTATTACTTTTGGAGAGGCAATTGGGTCTGGTGGATGTAGTGTTGCCGATCAGCTTCCTGGAGAGGATGGTAGAAGCTTATCGATCATCTTGGATAACTTTAGTGCATTCAATGGTCAGCGTCAAAGGTGTATTTTACGCGTTCAAACTTTTATTCCAAGTGGTTTCATCGTCCAAGATGTACAAGTACTGTACCAAGGAACTACTGATATTGATAGCAAGAGTAAAGGTACCAGCTTAGGCAGAACTTATAGCTTTAGTGGTGGTGCTCTTGGTCAAGCCGTAGCTCCCCCTAAAACTACCAAGTTTACATCTAGTAAGGCATTTGCGGAGCAAGATAACATTACTGTTGCAGCTGCTACAGGTTTATGTAGTGGTGGTGGACAAGGATTATTAGGTATTAATCTGACTGCACAATCCTCATCAGGAAGTTCTATTTTCGTTGATACAGCCGATCTCAATGCTGGGGATGTGAAACTTTCTTTTGACCTAAAGCGTTGCGACTAATTGCTTTTAGCGATTCTGCGGATAGATGGTGATACACCGCACCAAATTCCAACTTTAGTGGTCTTCAATGAGTGGGGGATTTAGACACACCACTCATTGAATCTACTGAAGGTATTCTTCTTTAAGATTACAAATATTCTGTTGATGGAGAATAAGATGATGTTGAGATTAAGTGATGCACGTAATTTTTTCATGTTAATGTGCTTGTTTTTTTTCTATTGTTATGATGCTAATTCATCTAGCGCTGCTGCTCCAATAAACAACCAGCTACGATTTTCGGTTAATAGGGGATGTAATATAAGTTTCGATCCGAAAATAAGTCAATTTACACTTCGCTCTCCTATAACTGTAAAGGCACAATCGCCAAGGGCTAGATGTATCATTAGAATTGATACCTCTAATACTCAAAAGCAATTTAGACTAGTGCCTTTAGCTGTAAAAGGTGTGGTAAAGAAAGCATCAGCACGAGTAGCTATCACATCATTTTTACTTGGCGATAAAGCAACACCATATGAAATAACATATGGAAATGCTAGAAATTTTGATTTGACCAAGCAAATACTTCCAACTAACTATACAAGTACAGGAAAAAGTGTTTTAGGTATTAATTTAGTATTAACAACAACTGGAGGAGAATTAGAGTTGACAGACTTCAAGTTTGCAGTTCAACAAAAATAATAAGCTCAATTTTGAGGGATGCTCTCCAATTCTGATGACGTTGCGTTTTCAAACAAGGTGCTGTCAATATTGGCAAAGGCAGCGAGAACTGCAAAGTCAGTATCCTTGTGGAAGTCAGTAATGATATAGGACTCATATCTGATTTTTGAACGACATTTTAGATAAAACCCTTATAAAACAGGCTTTTCAGTCTCAAGATGTTTTCAAAAATCAAATCGGAGTCCTATATCAGTACCTTGTTGAAGTTATTATAGTGACAACTCCGTGCGTAAGTGCTAATTCCAATTGCGGCGGAAATGGAAGAAGCCTTCTAAAAACTCTTGCAAAGGAATGTTGGTATTTAACTTTTGCTTACTCCACTCTCTTGCAGTTCGTTCCAGAATTTCTGAGAAACTGGGATAGGCAGGAGATAAATTTGCTAGATGTTTGACTTTAATTTTTTGTGATATTGCCAAGGCAATCAAATTAATTAATTCTCCAGCTTCTGCCCCCAATATCGAAGCTCCCAAAATTTCCCCATTGCGTAGCACAATTAATTTACACATACCAGTGGTTTCATCCCGAAGTTGGGCTGTTGCCACTGTTTTAAAATATTGTCGCAAAACTAAAATTTTATCTCGGCTAAATAGGCGTTTTGCCTGTGCCTCTGTCAAACCCACTTGCGCCAGCATCGGCACAGAAAATACCGCCCAAGGAATTGAGGAATAATTTACTCGTAATCTAGGGAAAAATAGTGCATTGTTCAGAGCAATTTTTGCTTCATAATTAGCGACATTGGCAAAGTCGTAACCACCGATTACATCACCACAAGCATAAATGCGGTGGTTAGTGGTTTGCAGTTTATCATTCACCACTAAGCTACGTCGATGCCATTTCACGCCTACTGTTGCCAAATTTAGAGGTTCAAGATTCGGCTGTTGTCCAGTCGCCACTAGAATTTCATCAGTTTCAATGGCCTTATCTCCTGCTTGAATCCACTTTTTATTTTCAATTAGCCTCACCTGAGTTACTGGTTTTTCAGTGAGGACGCGTACACCTTCTACTTCCAACTGCGCCTGAAGCAATATGGCTATCTCAGGGTCTAGATATGGCAGAACATAAGGATGCTTGACTACCAGCGTCACACTGCAACCAAACCTTGCTAAAGTTTGAGCAATTTCAATGCTTTGGGGAATTCCACCGATAATTACCCAATTTTTGGGTAATGTCATACCCTGGAAAGATTGCCAAATATTAGAAAGGGTTAGATAGCCAGTGGCTTGTAATCCTTCAATCTCAGGAATTTCTGGACGCGAACCACTAGCCAGCAAATAAGTACGGGCGCGTAGTAGGCGATTGTTAACGGCGAAAGCCAGTTGGGGCGAAGATTGAAATTGACCACTCCCAACGATGACATCGACTCCCTGCGCCGCTAGGATGCCTGGGGAATGCTGTTCTTGGAGATTTGAGGCGACGCATTGAGCATACAGCATCGCTTCTTGCCATGCCATAGATATATGGCATTCTTCCGAGGTATCAGTGTGTGTGGCATGAATACCAAAACCAGCCGCATCCTTCAACTTCTGCGCTAGTTTACCAATTTCGGTAAGAGCATGGTGATGAGTAAACCCGTAGTCTACTTTGGGTTGTACCAGGGCAACTGTAGCATGTAGTTGGGTTGCAGCAAGTGCAGCATAGTATCCAGCAAGACTGCCGCCAATAATTACAACATCGTAGTCAACGGTCACGTGAATTTAGATTAGAGTTAGGAGTTAGGAGTTAAGAGTTAGGAGTTAGGAATTAATAGTTAGGAATTAGCAGTTAAGAATTAAAACCCTTTTTTAACTTATAACTCCTAACTTATAACTTATAACTCCTAACTCTCTTTTAGCGCTGTTAGTAAGCGTTGGTTATCGGACTCTTCACGTACAGCAACCCGGAAAAAGCGATCGCCTAGTTCTTTGAAACTAAGGCAATCGCGGATTAAAATCTGGTGATACTTGAGTAATTGTTGCTGTAACCGGGAAGTAGATTCTTGGGACTCAACCAGTAAAAAGTTAGCAGCACTTGGTTGGGGTTGCAATCCTGGGATTTCAGCTAAACCCTGAAACAGTTGGTTTCGTGCAGTTGTTAGCCATGCCCAAGTTTGCTGCTGAAACTCCGTATCTTGGAGTGCTGCAATTGCCGCTGCTGCCGCTAGTGTATTTACAGGCCAAGGATCTCGCCATAGCTGCCATTTAGCTAGGCAGTCAGGATGTGCGATCGCATATCCTAATCGCAGTCCTGGGAGACTGTAAAATTTGGTCAGCGATCGCAATACTACTAAATTCGCATATTCCTGCACCACCGGAATCAGGCTTTGTTCCTCATTGGGCGGCACAAAATCCATAAATGCTTCATCCACCACAACCAAAGCAAATTGCTCCAGGTAGGGCAAAATAGACTCCCGTGAAAATAGTTTTCCGGTTGGGTTGTGCGGATTATTCAGCAATAATCCTTTGTCCTTTGTCTTCTGTCCTTTGTCAAGGAATAATGACCAATGACCAGTGACCAATACTTCTCTACGTTCGCACAGTGTGTCGCAGACAGAGGCTGCGCCAACGGCTTCGCTCAGTACAAGTGACAAAGGACACTCCAGCACATTAGCGTTGTACGCTGCCAAGGTTCGGTAGTAGTCGCCAAAGGCTGGAGTGATTAAAATTGTCGCGGCTAATTGAGCTAATTCCCTACCGATTAAAGTGAGTAATTCTGCGGAGCCGTTACCCGGCAGAATCCACTCAGACGGCAATTGATGGAAGTGACTGAGAGCTAGTCTCAGTTCACTATAGTTTGGGTCTGGATAGTGCTTAAGATTACCAATTTGGGACTTAATAGCAGCGATCGCGCTGTTTGGAGGCCCCAACGGGCTGATGCTAGCAGAAAAATCCAGAATAGCATCAGGGGGACAGCCAGCCAGTGCTGCTGCCCAGGCTAAATTTCCCCCGTGTGCAGGTTGCCGCATTAAAAAAGGGTTCCCGAAGACAGAACCTATGCTTTTGGGGGTGCTACCTTTTCTCTAAACAGTTTTCCTGCGGAGAAGGCAGGAACCCTCGTCGCTGGAATCTCCATTTTTTCATTTGTTTTCGGGTTGCGACCTTCACGGGCTTTACGTTCCCGTGATTCAAATGAGCCAAATCCCACCAATGTCACCTTATCACCAGAGGAAACCGCTTCAATAATCGTTTCCAAAGCGGCAGTTAAGACTGCATCCGCTTGTTTCTTGGTAACACTAGCCTTTTCAGCTACGGCATCAACTAATTCACCTTTGTTCATGTCAAACTCCTGAAGGTTTACTTGAGATTTTTTACGGATGTAAATTAATACATCTGTACTGAAATCTTTGTTCGCAGAAATACAAAAATCATCCTTTGGGAGTATTTTTACTCAAAACGGCTGTACATCCCATCGGCTCGACTTTTCAATGAATCATTCTAAGGTGTTGTAGCCTGATGTGGATAGATGAAACCATTAATTTATATAGATTTCAGGATTTTTTGTAATTTTAGAGTACTTGTTCCACTAAAAACCACCCCAAAAGTAGGAAAAAATACCTAGTAAATCCCGTAATTGCAAAGAAAACAGGGGAGTGGGGAGGTGGGAGATGGTCAATGTTTGTTGGCATTCATTACCGATGTTGAAGAGTTATTGCTGAGATTAAGCAATTTTTATGGAAATTGAAGGCTCAGATTCCCGATTTCTCTAAAAAGTCGGGGATTTTGCTCACTTTTTATCTGATGTGGAAAATCCAATGCGAAATTTAACCCTATAGCAAAGTTCTTTAGTAGGGAAGGGGTAAAAATTAAAGCTTCTCCGCTACAAAGCGATCCATTAGTCACATCTTTCTTAACATTTATGGTGGCGATGCCTACGGCGGTAAACTATTTCTATCGTTCCATTGTCATAAGCAAATCGGGAGTTTCGCTCTGAACCCATTTCAGCCAGCATGGTTTTAAATGTCTGCCAGCTGATGTTTTGCAGTAAAACCCTATTTTCTGCGGATGTTTTTATTGCCACCATAATTCAATTCTTTGCAACAAATCTTTTCCAGTACTGTATCCCTTAATATTACTGTTAAGAGGATGTTTGAAAAGTATGGGGCGAATAGAATTCGCTACTACACAAAACTTAGTCCACGGAGGTGGACTAATAGGACTTACGCACGGGTAACGGAAAACGAACCACATAGGGCGCAGAGTTCACGGAGAAATGAGAGTTTGAGAGGGTTTTTGCGTAAGTCCTAACTAATACAAAATCAAGGGTTTTTAACCTGCGGAGGCAGGTTTGGTCTGTATAGCCGCGACTTCTAGTCGCCCGGTGAGTAATAAATTAGACTTTATATAATAAATGTTTACCAGAAGTAACAATTATAGTGCGAATTTGCTGCAAATGTTCTCCCAATGGGACTTGATTTGCAGAGTTTTTCAAACCAAGAAATTCAACAAAATCTAAAACTTCCTCTTGTTTTTCTTGTGAAAGAGAACGCCACTTTGTTAATAACTCTTGTTCTGAACTCATTAGTATTTACCCACTACTGTTACTTCTATTGTGATTGGGTATTTTTATTGTAGAATGACGTTTAAATTTAATCCTACTTGTGAACAAGAAGATCCCCAACTTCTTAATAGAAGTTGGGGATCTGAGTCTTTAGCAGAGGTGACTCACCTACTAATTATCTTTAATTACCTGCCAGGACTCTTCAACCCACGACGCTCAAGGATTTGCCGCACTTCAGGGCTGGGGGCGTAGTTATAGCCGTAGGAGGAGTTCTCTGAGTCATCCATAATCTGAGGTGTAAGTAACACAATCACCTCTTGACGCTGGTTCTGTCGGTTTGTACTTCTAAATAACGAACCAATTAGTGGAAGATCGCCTAAGATAGGTATTTTGGAGACAGCTGTTCGATCTTGGTCTTGAATTATACCACTTAGGATTAGTGTCTGACCATCTCGTAAACGAATTAAGCCAGAAGTAAGAGAGCGCTCAGACACTAAAATAATTTGTCCATTTCCTGTATTTTCTGAGCCTGAAGGAGCGCTGACAGTAGGGGCAACCGATAAAGAAACGAACCCATTATCGTCAATCCGCTCAATTTTTACACTCAAGGTTAAGCCAACTTTTTGTTTCTCAATTGTTCGTTCTGTCCTAGAACCACCAGAAGTATCCGTTGTTTCGAGCGTTATATTTCCCACTACTTCTTGAGTCAAATTCACCAGAGCCTGCTGACCTTCTTGAACAATTAAGGTTGGGTCGGTCAAAATCTTGGCATTGCCATTTGTAACCTGAGCCTTCAAACTAGCGAGAAGACTTTTGGTAAACCGATATGGTGATGTAATAGTGCTAGTGACATTATTGATGATCGGTGTATTAGTCAAGCTATTTCTTGCTTCATCACTAGTAGCTGGTCTGGCACCGCCAAAATTCAGAGAGGCGACACCACCATCATTGCTAAAGTAGTTGTTACCAACCCCAAAAGAAAAGCTAGTGTTGTAGTCCTGAATATTCGAGAGGTTGACATCAATAATCTTGACGTTGACTACCACTTGACGACGGCGGATATCAAGCTGAGTTAGTTGAGCCATCGCAATCTCAATGAGTCTAGGAGGGCCAATTAAGGTCAGGGAGTTAGTGCGCTCGTCTCCTAATGCCTGTAAACCTCTTAGTAATGGACTAGAGTCTTTAAAATCAGCGCGTTGGGTTTCCAGTTTGGTTTCTGTGGTCGTCTGAGTTTGGGTGATGGGAGCAGCGGCAGTACCCACGGCTACGGCACTAACACTGGTAACTAGTCGTTCGCGGCTGACGGCACTTTCTGCTCCTAAGCCAACCAAAAAATTTAGTGCGGTTCCCACCGTTACCTGATTTAGTCGCATACTACGCATAACCATATCACGCGTAGCATTAGGTAATTTAGCCCCGACAAAAACTGTACGACCACTACGGTTAGCTTCTAAACCACTCAAGCGCAAAACGTAGTTAAACACATCTTGCACTGGCTCATTTTCTATATCTAGCGAGATTGTTTGAGAAACTGCTGGTGCATTAGCACCGCCACCTGGCTGACCTCCACCAGCTTGCTCACCTCCTACGTAAGCCAAGTTCAAACCGGCAGCACGAGCAAGCAATGACAAAACCTCACGTACTGGGGCATCTCGCAGTACTAGACGAGGTACACGTTCCTGAGTTGCTAAGTCAACGGTGCTAGGAGAAGCATCGGTAGCGGAAATAGCAATATCTCCCACTGGTGGGGCGACGGCTCGAGGTAAGAACGGTGGAGCCTGACTCAGAGGTTGACCTGGCCCAGCAGCTTGTGCAGGTTGTCCGTCAATGGTGACTTGGGGGTTAGGAACGAGAACACCTGGATTTTGACCAGGTTGGGCTGGAGTAGTAACGGGTGGTGCTGTGGATATTGGGGCTGTTGGGGCTGTTGGTGTTGGGGCTGATGCTGTAGTGCCTGTTGAAGGGCTAAAGCTGAGTGTAATTCCATTTGGCGATCGCATCACAGGTTGACTGCCAGGTGCATCGTTGCTGCCAGTTACCATCACCCGAATGCTATTAGCATCAAGCTGACTAACTTCAACAGAGGCAATTCCTGGTGCTGGGTTATCTTGACGAAAGCTATTACCTTGTGGTAATCGTAATTGAGTGTTGATAACATCAGCGACTAAAGCCTTGCCTCTTTTTGTAGTGAAAACTTGGGGGCGCGACCCAGAAGAAGTTTTCAAAGCAACGCTAATTCCACCATTAACTGGATTTAACTTGACATCAGTAACTTGACTAATTTGTGCCCAAACTGGTTGAGCTGCCAAAAATACAAAAGCAGCAGTACCTAAAATAAAACTATTACCGTGAAGCTGTTTCACAGTTCATTCCTCACCTTATAAAACCTTGTTTACATACAATTTTGAGTAGGCGGTTAGAAACCGCACGCCAATTGCTTATGGGGAAACCCCATTGACGCTAGCCTCTTCCTGTGGGAGAAGACCGCGCTTTGACTACACGAGACTTTACCCACCTACCCTGCGGGAACGCCAAGGGCAAACGTGAGTTTCAAAACCCTCAAAATTTTTCCTTAGTCTGCGGGAAGGCTTTGTCTAGGCTTGTATAGCCGCGAATTCTATATTCGTCCTAACTCTAATTTGACTACTTTTTCGGGGCAGCTTTCGCTGCTGCTGCGGCTATTTCTTCTGGACTAAGTGGCATCAATACCTGTAACTGGAATGATGTATTAATCGCTGCTGGGCCTACCTGCATCGGCGTTTTATCTAATGGGGATCTTGTCTCTGCTGGAGCCAAAGTTGCTTGATAATCTTTAACTATTAACAAAGGCTGTAACCGCTCAATGTTACGAATTATCGATTGTGTTTGTTCATAAGTTGCTGTAATCTCAGCGCTGATAGTACTGCGTTGCAGCTTGCCGTCAACCCCTACTCCTAAACTTCCATCGACAATCGGTTCTGGTTTTTGGGAAATCGGCACATATTTCTTCAGTTTGGCTCTTACTGCATTAATAGAAGTTGCAGTATTGCCAGACTCAATTAAGCGGTTCAAATCCAACAGCAATGTATCTAAGGTTTTTTCGTTAGCAAATAAACTTAAAACCTGAACTTTTTGCTGCTTTGCCTGTGCTAGTTCGTCTTTAACTTTGTCAATCTGTTTGATGTTGGCTTTTTTTTGCTCAATTTGCCCTTGCAGTTCAGAGCTTTTGGCTTGCTGCTGCTGATAGCTTTCCCAAGCTGGCATCAGCAGGTTTAACAATATATAACCTGCTCCTGCTAAACCAATCACCCCCACCAAGATCCCAATAATTTTTGGTGTGAAGGCAATACCAAATACCACAGGTGAGGCTGGCCCTGCCTGATCGAATTCCCCACCTTGTTCGGCAAAATTTAAATCATCACTCAGCGTCATTTTGAAATGACTCCTGTTTGTTGCATATTACGAATTCGAGTTACTAACCCCACTGTGCCTTTTTTTTCTAACTCTCGAATTAATTCCGACGCTGGAACGTCGTTCATGCTCGATTGAATAGTGTATTTAACTACTTGAGGTGGCTTAATAATTACATCATTAGAAGATTGACTCGCACTTGCTGTTAAGGGAGCCTCTACTAACGTTGCTGTCAAAATTCTGGTTTCTGTGGGCTTCAAAAACTGAGATTGTTGTAAACTCAATAAGAAATCATTGACATCATTAAAGGAACGAGCCAATCCGTTAATTTCTAATCCCCCTGCGGGATTATTTGGTGGCTGACCTGCTGCTACTGCAATGGGTGCAATTTGCTTGATGTTCTCGATTTGCACTGCCGTTGGGATGCGATCGCGCAAATCTTGCAGCATTGCTGACCAAGGACGAATCTGGTCAAATACAGTTACTAAAGCTTGGGTTTCCCCTTTAATTGCGTTTGTCTCGGCTTTGATTTTGTTCAGATTTCCTATTTCTGTATCTAACCTCTTGCTTTCTTGGTCTAGTTGTGCTATTTGACCATCTAATTCAACAATCTTCCCTTGCAGCAACCACCAACCAACTCCTAATAAAGCCGGAAGACCTATACCTACTGCAACTCCCACATACAGTAGTGTCAAATCCCCCGTAGGAAATTTTAAAGCTATTCCTCCTTGTTTCTCTGGCTTTTTCTGGAATGCTGGGCGGTCTTTAAGAAAGTTAACATCTAGGCTGTACATTTTGTTACACCTCCCGCATTCCTAGACCTAGTACAATCGCCAAGCCAGAGCGTTGTACCTGTGGATATTTATCAGTGTCAACTTCCAAAGCTAAAGACCCGATTGGATCTATTTGGGTAGTTGGCAAACTCAATCGTTGAGTAAAAAATTCATCTAGCTGTTGAAGTCCACCTCCTGGCCCAGCTAATAAAATCTGCGCTACCTCCAAATTTTCACTTTGATTCAGGTAAAAATCGATGGAACGGCGCAGTTCATCCGTTAGTTCTCCCAAGACTCTCAATATGGCAGCCATGCCAGGATCGAGTTCGGTAACGCCAGTTTTACCGCCGTCTATGGGAGTTGCAGGAATAACCATTCCGTGTAACAGTTCCATATCTCGTGATGTAGGTAAGCTCATTGCCCTTGCTAAGGCAGTTTGCATTTGATAAGTCCCGATGGGGACTGTGCGCGAAAATTGTGGCACTCCGTTAACGATGATGGCGATTTCTGTACTGTCAAACTCGATATCAACTAGTACTGCTGCTTCTTGCGGGCCAAATTGTCGCAGTTGTTCGCGAATAGTCCGAATCAGAGCAAAACTGTTAATTTCTAAAACATCAATTTGTAATCCTGCCTGCTCGAAGGTACTTATATAGGTATCCGTGATCTCCTTGCGGGTGGCCACTAAGAGTACGTGTACTTTTTCAATGCCATCTTCATCTACAAAATACCCAAGTTTCTGATAATCTACATCAGCCTCTTCACGAGGATAAGGTAAATACAAACCTGCTTCATGGTTCAGCACCATTTCTCGCAGTTCTTTATCGTCTAACTCTGCTGGCACTGGTATAATCCGAACGATAGAATCTCGTCCTGGTACACCAGTAGCAACGTGAGAAGTTTTGATTTTGCTCTCAGCTAGCGCTTGTTGGATTAATTGCGCCATTGCAGGAGGGTCGCTGATTTGACCATCGACAACTATCCCTTCTGGAACTGCTACCGATGTATAGATTTCTAGTTTCAAGCCTTGACCCTGCTTGCGTAGCTGAACAACATTCACCCGTTCGGGAGCAAGTTCAATGCCTACCCCTTTTTTCGATTTGCCAAACAGACTATTGAAGCTTTTTACCACAGTTGTGCCCGCTGGACTGCTAAATTGAAAATTTAAATTTGTTGCAGTAAAGGCGTTATATATTACGTCTTTACGGGTAATTTATTTAGCCTATAATCTCAACAATTCTGTCTAAGCTTTTCACACCGATCAAGCGTAAAAATACTGGGAAAATGATTCAATTGCGAAAATTTAAACAACTTGTTGCTTTTGTACTGCTTGGCTTATTAACCAGTTGGATTGTAAGTTGCAGTACAGGTAATGTTAATACAAGTACAAAACAAGCTACTTCAGGAGTGGGAACTGTTGAATTTTGGACAATGCAACTCCAACCTCAATTTACCGACTACTTCAAAAGCCTAATTGCGAATTTTGAATCGCAAAATCCAGGTATAAAGATTAACTGGGTTGATGTACCTTGGGCAGCAATGGAGAACAAAATATTAACAGCTGTCTCCGCAAAAACGCCACCTGATGTAGTTAACTTGAATCCGGGTTTTGCTTCTCAACTTGCCGGACGAAATGCTTGGTTAGATTTAGATGCGAAAGTCCCGAATAATGTACGTTCCTCCTATCTGCCGAATATCTGGAAAGCAAGTACGCTTAATGGCAAGAGTTTTGGGATTCCCTGGTATCTCACCACACGGTTAACCATTTATAACACTGATTTATTAAAACAGGCAGGTATCAATAAAGTCCCGGCAACCTACGCAGAATTGGCACAAGCCGCGCAACAAATTAAAGACAAGACGGGTAAGTATGCCTTTTTTGTGACTTTCGTACCGCAAGATTCCGGTGAAGTGCTGGAATCTTTCGTGCAAATGGGAGTCACCTTAATAGATGCTGAGGGTAAAGCGGCGTTTAATTCAGCACAAGGGAAAGCCGCGTTTCAGTATTGGGTAGATTTGTATAAAAAAGGTTTGCTTCCTAAAGAGGCTTTAACCCAAGGACATCGCCACGCGATCGATTTATACCAATCTGGAGAGACGGCGTTTCTAGCTTCTGGGCCAGAGTTCCTAAAAACGATCGCTAATAATGCCCCAAAAATTGCTCAAGCTTCGGAAATAGCACCTCAACTTACTGGTGACACAGGTAAGAAGAATGTCGCGGTAATGAACATAGTTATTCCTCGCGATAGCAAACAACCAGATGGCGCTGTGAAGTTTGCTTTATTTGTCACCAATGACGAAAATCAGTTAGCCTTTGCTAAAGCTGCAAATGTCCTACCTTCTACAATCAAAGCATTGTCTGATACTTACTTTAAAGATGTTCCAGCTAATGCTTCAACAATAGAAAAAGCGCGAGTTATGAGTGCTCAAGAACTGCCAAAGGCAGAAATATTAACTCCTACCTTGAAGGATTTTAATAAACTGCAAAAGGCAGTTTACGAGAACTTGCAAGCAGCAATGTTAGGCGAGAAAACTGTAGATAAAGCTGTAGAGGATGCGGCGCAAGAGTGGAATCAGAGGTAAATTCGTAATTCGTAATTCGTAATTCGTAATTATGATTTATGAAATATATTGGTGGTTGCTAAAAAGTCACCGATTAAATAAAGGGAACCACACAAAACGATTAAATCTTCTGTGGTAGCGGTTGTAGTGGCGGCTGCTAGTGCTGTGAATAAATCTGGATGGATTTGGCGATCGCTTAATTCGGGACAGAGGCTGTAAGCTAGATTTGATAAGTAGTCTAGATCCGCAGAAGTTCTACCGGCCCAGGGTTCTACTGGTATTGGCACTAAATAAAGGCGATCGCCTGGTCGCAGTAATGCGGTAAAAATATCAGTATGATCCTTATCGGCAAACATTCCCATAACCCAATTTATGGGTTTGGGGTTAACTGCGTCTAAGCTATCAACATATTGGCGGAGAACTTGGGCAGCGGCGGTATTATGAGCGCCATCAAGTAATAATTTATGGTTTTTCCAAGTAGTCCATTGCATCCGCCCCGGCCATTTAGTTTTTCCCATGCCGTTAATTATGGCTTCTTCTGAAATCTTCCAACCCTGTTGTTGGAGAATTTCTAAAGCGGCTAAAGCCAAAGCTGAATTAGTTAACTGAATTTGTCCTGCTAACGGCAATGGATATTTAATTAATTTAGAATTTTGAATTGTTTCATACTCTGCCCATCGTGTAGCGATTTCACGGGCGGGTTGAGGTGTAAAAAGTGGACATTTTAATTCTAAAGCACGCGATCGCACCACTTTGTCTGCCTCTGGTGGTAATGGCCCAACCACAACGGGACATCCAGGTTTAAGAATACCTGCTTTTTCTCTAGCAATATCAGCGACGGTAGGGCCAAGTTGCTGCCAGTGTTCGCGGCTAATGGAAGTGATGAGCGTAACCAAAGGTTCCAAGCAAACATTAGTAGCATCTAAGCGCCCTCCTAGTCCGACTTCTACCACAGCCACATCAACTTGTTGCTGGGCAAAATATAACCAAGCAGCTGCCGTAATTACTTCAAACTGAGTTGCCGATTCGTCATCAGGGAGAATAACCGCTTGGACTTTTTCTAATAATTGGCTCAAATCCTCAGAGGAAATTGGCTGTTCATTCAGACAAATACGTTCCGTCCAATCAACTAAATGGGGGGAAGTGTAGCGTCCTGTACGATAACCAGCCTCAGTGAGTACCGAGGAAAGATAGGCACACACTGAACCTTTGCCATTAGTGCCAGCAACATGAATTACCGGAACTTGGTGATGGGGATTGCCGAGATTTGCCAATAGATTGACAATGCGATCGAGTCCCAAATGGACACCAAAGCGTTGCAGGGGTTGTATTACAGAATCGATATTCAAGGAATGGGAGCAGGGGAGATGTGGGAGCAGGGGAGATGTGGGAGCAGGGGAGATGTGGG
>NZ_CAWUDN010000029.1:0-74398 GCF_963920915.1 Nostoc sp. PCC 9305 | reverse complement strand
TAGATCCCCCTAAATCCCCCTTAAAAAGGGGGACTTTGAGAGCTTTTTGCCCCCCTTAAAAAGGGGGGTTGGGGGGATCAAAAGCCTGTGGCGCAACTCTAGAAGACTTGTGTATACACCGTAGCCCAAAATGGAGAGGGGAGTAAATTCTCCAGTTCCCCTTCTCCCATGTTGGGAAAAGGGGTTAGGGGATGAGGGCAAGCTGTACGCCCCTACGAACGATTCATTTATTACAAAAATTTTTCAAGATGTAAGTAATAAAAACATAATTTCGCCGTTAGCGAGAAAAATTAACCTTTGTCAAATACAGATCCTCACCAATTAAGAAATACTATGGCAGGTGCCTTAACAATTCAGCTGCCGAATGTTACCAGTGCGATCGCTCTTGGCGGAGATGGAGAAGAAAATCTCAAAATCCTATCTCGGCAAACAGGGGCCACTTTAGTGCTACGCGGACAGGAATTAGTGATTTCTGGTACTGAAAAGCAAATTGATCTGGCTTCTCGATTAGTGCGATCGCTTGAAGACCTCTGGATAAAAGGCAATACTATTTCCAGTGCCGATATTTTAACAGCCCGTCAAGCCATAGATAGCGATCGGCAAGGGGAACTGCAAGATTTACAGCGGGATGTCCTCGCCAAAAGTCGCCGGGGTGAAGAAGTCCGTGCCAAAACCTTCCGCCAGCGTCAATATATCGACGCACTCCGTAGACGCGATCTCACCTTTGGAATTGGCCCTGCTGGTACTGGCAAGACTTATCTCGCTGTTGTTGTCGCCGTCCAAGCACTCCTTGCCAACCAAGTGGAAAAGCTAATTTTAACTCGCCCTGCCGTCGAAGCCGGTGAAAAACTCGGTTTTTTGCCTGGAGACTTACAGCAGAAAGTTAATCCCTATCTTCGCCCACTTTACGATGCTATTTATGAATTCATCGACCCAGAAAAAGTGCCCAGTTTAATGGAACGCGGTGTGATTGAAGTCGCACCACTCGCTTATATGCGGGGACGCACTCTCAATAACGCTTTTATAATTGTCGATGAAGCTCAAAATACTACACCCGCTCAGATGAAAATGGTTTTGACTCGTTTGGGTTTCCGTTCGCGGATGGTGATTACAGGCGACATGACACAAACTGATTTACCGCTTCATCAACAATCGGGTTTAGGAGTAGCTTTACAAATTTTAAAACACGTTGAAGGCATTGCCTTTTGCGAATTTTCCCAAAGAGATGTTGTGCGCCATCCTCTAGTTCAGCGTATTGTCGCTGCTTATGAACAATATGAAAAATAGGGATTGGGCATAGGGCATTGGGTATTAGTTAGGAATCATCGTTGAACCAATGACAAATGACAAATAACAAAGGACAAATGACAAATGACCACAACATTGAAAGAATTTTTAGAAGCTTGCGAGACTTTGGGAACTTTGCGTTTAATTGTTACTAGCAGCGCTGCTGTATTAGAAGCACGAGGCAAAATAGAAAAGTTATTTTATGCAGAATTGCCTAAAGGTAAGTATGCGAATATGCATACTGAAGGCTTTGAATTTCACTTGAATATGGATAAAATCACTCAGGTGAAATTTGAAACAGGTGAAGCGAAGAGGGGTAACTTTACAACCTATGCCATCCGGTTTTTAGATGATAAACAGGAGTCTGCTTTAAGCCTCTTTTTACAATGGGGTAAACCGGGAGAATATGAACCAGGACAAGTGGAAGCTTGGCAAACTTTAAAAGATAAGTATGGGGAAGTTTGGCAACCTTTACCAGCAGAAATTTAATACAGCTAAACTGATAGGGGCGGAGGAAATCGGATATCTGCACTGAACTGCTCGATATTAACGCTGCGATGAATCGGTAAAATATATTCTAAATTTTCGTGGGGACGGGGAATAATGTGATTAGAAAGTACCTCCCCACCGTCAACTCGCAGCACCGCCTTTAATCCTGCTGTCACTGCTACATTAACCTCGCCTATAGCTCCTCGAATTAAGACGGTAATTCGTCCCAAATCAGTGTTTTCATAACCAACAAGGGTTATACGGGCAGCTTTACACATGGCATCTCCCGCTTCCACTGCTGTGGGAACGCCATAAACTTCAATCATGCCTAATGCCAATGTCATGCTATCACTATAAATTCGGGATAGGGCTAATTATCTCACTACAAAGTTTTAATTTATTACAGAAAATTACTTAATTTTTAATCGATAAACAATAACCATTAAATACAAAACTGCTAATGCTTGTAATAAAGGGAATTTGGAGTTTTTGCTTGCTATTTTTATTCCTTATTTGGGGTGGCGATGCTTTAGCAGGAGAGTTGTCTGAAAGGCTAGCAAATTTTCCCCAATGGGAAAAACTAACTTCAGTGCAACCGGCTTCGGGTGATTTGGTTTACCCTAAATGGATGGCTGGTACTTGGAAAGTTACAAGTACTTTGGTAGATTTAGCTGCGCCTTTAGCACCAGAGATTGTAACACCAGGGTTTGAAGGTAATCGCCGACAATTAAATCAGCCTGTGAGTTTTGTAGTAAGATTTGTGAGGGAGCAAGCACATACTCCTTGGTTAAAAATATTACCTGAGATAGATGATAAATCCCCAAGTTTAGTAGCGGATAGAGCGTTTAATAGCTTGAATTTGGCAAGGGCTTATTTAGGGGATGAAGCAGTGTTATCAGTCAAAGTAGATCCAGATTCACCTAATCGTCAAATTACATTCTTACGTAGCAGTCGCCAACTAGTTTCTATTGTGACTGCACGCGCCACAGAAACTACCCCTGATGGCAAGTTCATCACCACAGAAGTGTTTCAACAACTATTTAAAGGCGGTTCGCGCCCCTATTTAAACTCTGTAGAATCTACTACGGCTTATCATAAACTTCCAACATCTAATCCGGCGATTGAGGCAGATCAAGTAACTGCTGTTTATCTTTCACCCCAAGATCCAGATTACTTTAAAGCCGGTTCTCGACCAGTTGCTCTCTACCGCTATCGCCTCGAATTTTTCCCTCAAGAACTACCAACTACTCCCAAAGAGTGATTTGTCATCTAGCTCTTGACTACTTTGTAATACGTTTGTAGTATATAAATTCCAAGTTTACGATCGCGCTCTTGGACGGTGTGCATCATGGCCAAATTTCAAGATATTGTCAATTATTTTCGCTCTGATTGGAAGCTGAGTCTCTTTAGTATCGGAGCATCCAGCGTTTACGAAATTATTGATTTGGTTGTTCCTTACGCGATCGGGCAGATATTAAACGTTTTGTCTGCTCAACCCTTGGACAAACCACTTCAAAGTGCGATCGCAACTTTTTCGGACATCACTAATTATCCAGTTACTAAAACTCTATCTTTGAGTTTATTGCTGGGTTTAGTTTTCCTTGTCACCGTAGTGAGAGCGCCAACACAACCTTGGTTAACTCATTGGTTTCATTGGGGTATAACCTTAAGGTTACGTCGGCAGAAAGCCCAAATAGCCATAGAAAAAATTCTCACTCTTCCACTAGAATTTTATGATGAAAATAACCCTGGACGCATTGCGGGAAGAATAGCTAGAGGTATTTCTAACCACACTTTTACGTACCCCGAAATTGCGGGACAATTGATTCCTAAACTAGTTCGGGTGCTAGGAATTTTCGTTTTTATCTTAGTGATTGAGTGGCGAATTGCGATTTTATATCTGATTTCCTTTGTGCTTATTCTTAGCTTTACCTTGAAGGATTTAAAGCAGCTAATTTGGCACGAAACTATTCTGGATAAATATGGAGAGGATACTGAAAGCCGTAATTCGGAACTGATCACCAACATCAAAACGGTGAAAGCATTTGCCACAGAAGCTAACGAACTGAAGCGGCAAAAGCAACGTTTGGATCGCGAATTAATGGTGGTTGAGTATCGCGTCCACAAAGGTTATACGAAACTGGCTACTTGGCAAAGAACTGTAATTCAGTTCTGCGTCTTTACTATTCTGGGTATGACTCTCGCAGCAACAGCAGACGGAAGAATTTCTCTCGGTCACTTTGTCATGACTTTAACTCTTTCTAGCATGGCTTATGCCGAATTAGAACCTATTAGCAATTTGGCAGAAATTTTTGCCCGTCGTTATTCTTCAATGTTGCGGTTTCACGAATTTCTCCAAGAGCCAACTGCATCTGATTCAGCTAGTCTTTTGGAAGAGAGTAACCAGACAGAATCACCTTATAAATTTACTGGAAAAGTTGAGTTGTCACACGTCAGTTTTGGATATGATGCCAACCGTCAAGTTTTGCAAGATATCAACTTGTTGATTGAGCCATACCAAACAGTGGCATTAGTGGGGCGTTCCGGTTCTGGTAAGTCTACTTTAGTAAAATTACTGCTGCGATATTTTGAACCTCAAGAAGGTCAAATTCTGATTGATGGTCAAGATATTCGCACTTTGAATGTAGGTAAGTATAGACGAAGGCTAGCGATCGTTCACCAAGAAGTAGACGTTTTCAACGGTACTATCTTCGATAACCTGACTTATGGCAGAACTAATGCCAGTTTGGAGCAGGTTAAGGAAGCCTGTAGAATTGCCAGAGTCGATGAAGTAGTGCAGCACTTACCCCAAGGTTATTACACCGTTGTGGGAGAACGAGGTGTCAGGTTATCTGGAGGACAAAGACAACGTTTAGGAATTGCTAGGGCGTTGTTAGTGGAACCAGACGTGCTGATTTTTGACGAGGCCACCTCTAGTTTAGATTATGAGTCTGAGCGTTCAATTCAGCTAGCGATGCGATCGATTCAGGGCACTTGCACCACCATTGTGATTGCCCACCGTTTAAGCACAGTCCGGGAAGCTGATAAAATTGTCGTTCTAGAGCAAGGAAAGATTGTAGAAGTGGGTAGCCACGATGAACTCTTGCGTCACGAGGGTATTTACCGTCGCTTGCACTCCCTGCAAGAAACAGGAGAACTCCTAAGTTAGGCAGGGGTGTTTCATTCCCTAAATTTTCCGTCGAAAAACTACCTTTGATCCTGGTTGTGTCAACAAGGATTTTCTAATCGCCTGTTGACATCAATAGACATCTTGCAAAAATATATTTTTGCACTCTTAGGGAAAAGGGTAAAGGTTAAAGGGAAAGGATTTTGAGTTTCTTTACCCTTTTCCCCGACAAATGCCAAGAAGTCTAATGAGAGAATCTCCGCAGACTAACGCAAAACCAAGGCTTTTCAACCTGCGGAGGCAGGTAAAGTCTCGTGTAGCCGCGGCTTCTAGTCGCCTGGTGCAAGATATGAGTAATGTAGCGATCGCTAATCGTATGATTGAGCTTTCATCCTTTTAGCGATCGCCATATCTACAGCAGTTTATCTAATGTAATTGGCAAATCACGGACGCGCTTACCGGTGGCATGATAGACGGCGTTAGCGATCGCTGCCGCAGCACCGGTAATGCCAATTTCACCAATTCCCTTGACACCAAGCGGGTTGATATGTGGATCGTCTTCATCGACAAACAACACCTCAATATCAGGAACATCTGCATTCACTGGTACGTGATACTCAGCTAAGTCGTGGTTGACAACGCGTCCTCGGTTCGGGTCTGTTAGCGTATCTTCCATTAACGCCATGCCGATGCCATAAATAATCCCACCGATCAGCTGACTGTTGGCTGTTTTAGCATTGAGGATGCGTCCCGCGCCAAAAGTTCCCACCCAGCGGCTTATTCGCACTTCACCCAAATCAGGCTCAACGCGAACTTCGGCAAACTGCGCTCCAAATGCGTGCATTGAGAACTTCTTCTGTTCTTCTCCCAGCTTGGCATCTGCACGCGCTTCGATCATTTTCTTTCCATGCCGTGCCAAGATTGCCTGATAAGTTTCGCTGGCGGAGGATTTATTTTTTAAGAAAAAGCTGCCATTTTCGGCAATCACATCCTCAGCATTTGAACTATAAAGCGGCGATTTTCGATCGGCAAGTGCTAGTTGCAAAAGCTGACTGCGTGCTTGATTTCCCGCTAAATACACGGCCGAACTGACACTAGCGGCGGTTTGGGAGCCACCAGAAATAGGGGTTTGTGGCATCTTCGTATCGCCTAGTTCAAACCGGACTTTGCTAACTGGTAAACCGAGTGCCTCAGCTGCAACTTGAGTCATCACAGTATAAGTTCCCGTACCAATATCTTGGGAACCGCTCAATACAACGGCTGTACCATCTGCCATAATTTGAGCGATCGCTGATGCTGGGGAACGGTTGGTAGGATAAGTAGCTGTCGCCATCCCCCAACCAATTAAATAATTACCATCTCGCATCGAACGGGGCTTGGGATTGCGCTTTTGCCAGCCAAACTTTTCTGCTCCTAATTTGTAACATTCTCTCAGTGACTTGCTCGACCAAGGTATTCCTTTACTAGGATCGACTTCAGCATAGTTACGCAGACGCAGCTCTACCGGATCGATATTGAGGGCATAAGCCAGTTCGTCCATTGCCGATTCTAAGGCAAACGACCCAGAAGCTTCGCCTGGGGCCCGCATATAGGTTGGTGTTCCTTGATCGAGCTGAACCAAATGGTGGCTAGTTTCGATATTCGGGCTAGCGTAAAGCATCCGGGCGCTTTTACCAACAGGTTCGATAAATTCATCGAAAGTTGAAGTTTGCGAAATCCCGGCGTGTCGCAGAGCAGTCAATTTGCCATCGCGGGTTGCACCTAAAGAAACCTGTTGAATTGTCTCTGGTCGGAAGCCCACAGGCCCATACATCTGTATCCGTCCCAGAACTAATTTCACTGGGCGATTAACCTGCTTTGCTGCGATCGCCGCTAGCGGTACATGCGACCAAGCCGATCCTTTACAACCGAAGCCACCGCCCACAAAGTAAGACATAATGCGGACTTTCTCAGGCTCAATTCCTAATACCTCCGCAACTTTTTTTTGAGTCGAAAAAATTCCCTGAGTTGCGTCATACAGCAGCAGTTCATCGCCTTGCCAAACTGCTGTTGTAGCATGAGGCTCCATCGGATTGTGATTTTCTACTGGGGTGGTATAGGTTTGCTCGACGCGGACAGCCGCCGCCGCTAGTCCCTGGTTAACATTGCCATGCGCTAAATCGGGCGGTTCGTCTCTAGGGATTTTACCTTTAGGTAAGTATGCCTTAGTGAGATTGTCCCGCATATTAATGGTTGGTTTCTCTTCGTCATAGCGAACTTGTACGAGGGAGGCAGCATACATCGCTCGTTCAAAGGTATCGGCAACGACGACACCAATATGCTGACCGCTATACAGCACAATGTTATCTTGTAACACTTGCACCTTATGACCCCCGCCCTTTTCTCCAGAAGCTTTGGGCGCGTTAAGGTGGGTAATTACTGCTAATACACCCGGTACTTGTTCCGCCGCCTTTGTATCGATTTGGGCAATTTTACCTTTGGCGATCGCACTTTGAATTGTTACGCCATAAGTCATTTTGGCGATCGGAAACTCAGCCGCGTAACGCGCGCCACCAGTCACCTTCAGGTATCCATCAACTCGATTTAACGGTTTGCCGACAACTATATTTTTATCCCCTGTATTCATGCCATCCCTCCCACCGTTGTCAGCGCCTTAACAATTGTGCGTTTAGTCAGTTCGACTTTAAAGCCGTTGTATTTTTGAGGTTTAGCTCCGGCGATCGCAGCCAGTGCTGCTGCTTGAAATGTTGCCTGATTTGCCGGCTTGTTCAGAAGCACTTTTTCCGCTTCAAAGGCGCGCCAGGGCTTTGTGCCGACGCCACCAAGGGCAATGCGTGCCGAGCGAATAATCCCATTTTGAATATCTAATGCCGCCGCAACCGATGTCATTGCAAAGGCATAAGAGGCGCGATCGCGGACTTTTAAATAGTGCGATCGCTTTGCGAAGTTTAAAGCAGGTAAGTCAACGGCAACAATTAACTCTCCGTGTTCTAGAACCGTCTCCCTTTCTGGCGTATTTCCCGGTACGAGATGAAAATCTACCAGTGGAATACTACGCTCTCCTCTCGGCCCGCGTGTCTGCACAACGGCATCGAGTGCAATCATTGCCACCGCCATATCAGAGGGATGAGTGGCAATACAGCGATCGCTACCGCCAAGAATCGCATGGATGCGGTTATAACCCTCGATTGCCGGACAACCTGAACCAGGAACGCGCTTATTGCAGGGGAAAGCGGTGTCGCGGAAGTAGTAACAGCGGGTACGTTGCAGTAAATTTCCGCCCACACTTGCCATATTTCGCAGTTGCGGTGATGCCCCAGATAGCAAAGCCTCCGACAGTACCGGGTAACGCTCCTGAATTATCGGATTATAAGCAACATCGCTATTGCTTGCCATTGCTCCAATCCGCACCCCATTACCCTGTACTTCTATCTTGGTTAACGGTAGTGGGTTAATGTCAACTAACTGTTTTGGCGTTTGTACATTCAGCTTCATTAAATCAATTAAGCTTGTACCCCCTGCCAAGTAAGCAGCTTCCACCTCTGGAGTAACCAAAGCCACGGCATTCTCTGCTTGTCCCGCTTTTTTATAGCTAAACGGCTGCATCTTTTTTTCCCTCTAAGACATCGCGGACAGCAGCCACGATATTTGGATAAGCACCGCAACGGCAGATATTGCCGCTCATTAGTTCGCGAATGTCGGCATCCGATTTAGCGTGTCCCTCATTCACCAAACCCACCGCCGAACAAATCTGTCCTGGCGTGCAGTAGCCACACTGAAACGCATCGCGGGACAGAAACGCAGCTTGCATCGGGTGCAGATTGTTTCCTTGCTCCAACCCTTCAATAGTTGTGATTTTTGCATCAGTGTGCATAATTGCAAATGTCAGGCACGAATTAATCCGTTGCCCATCAACCAGCACCGTGCAAGCACCGCACTGACCATGATCGCAACCTTTTTTAGTACCAATTAATCCTATGTATTCCCGAAGCGCATCAAGTAAGGTAACACGCGGTTCAATCTGCAAATTATGTGGTGTTCCGTTTACTTGCAGCGTCACCTTCACCGTTTCAGAAGTGTAAGTTGCCAGCATAGGAGTAGTTTTTTTTACTTGAGTTTCTGCTACAGCTTTCTCTACAAAATTAGCGATCGTCGCCGCTACTGTGCTGAAGACCATCAATTGACCCAACTTGCGACGTCTTAAGACAAACCTCATTTGTTCGCTCCATTCGGTTTTTGTTAAAAATATTGAGTAATTATTACTAAAATTATTGATAGAAAACCAGATTTTCTGAGAAGCATTTTCTCTAAAAAGATATTGTTAATAGAATACAATTTCATGTTGTTATGTCTCTCTATCAGAAGGTTTATGTCATAAGTATTATCTAGAATTCTCAAAATAGAATTAAGGTATCAGTCGTCAGAATAAAGCCATGAGTTTGAGTTCGACTGGCGAATGAATAAACAGTGAAACACCATCAGGACTTACGCAAAATACCTCTCAAACTCTTATTCCTCCGTGTTCTCTGTGCCTCTGTGGTTCGATTTTCCGTTACCTGTGCGTAAGTCCTAACCATAACTAAATATGCTTTATTTAGTGTGGTGTTTGTTGCTACCGCCAAATAAGTCACCAGAAAAATTTGTTGCAATGCTTTCTAAGCTGCCAAGCACAATAAAAAGGAGAACAAGAATATTGTTCCCCTACGAACGCTTTATAGTCTATGTTATTGAAAGCGGCTATAAGTTTTTAGCGATCGCAAATCAGTTTTCATCTCGCCCGTGAACTTGAGCGGGTGGACTGGTTGCTTCAACAGCAGTAAATGGTTCTAGAATTTTATAGGTATGGCTAGCTCCTTTTGGTACTATCCAAGAACTCCCAGGTTCTAGTAAAATCGTTTGCCCTTCAATATGTAATTCAGCACGACCATTGATTACATAACCAACAGTTTCATATTCGCGTGCTGTTGGCTCTTTAGATTCGTTCGGTTGTTCATTTTCCCACAGACGCATGGAAATATTTTTGCCAGATGCAAGATATTTTTGACCAAGTTGGCCTTTTGGAGAATGACTAGAGTCTACTTTGCTAACGGTTGTATCAGACATATTTTTTGCCTCTTTATAGTTTTAACTTTGAACATTGGGATTAGGGGAGAGGTGACAGGTGATAGGGGAGAGGTGACAGGTGACAGGTGACAGGTGACAGGTGACAGGTGACAGGTGATAGGGCATAATCTGTACCCTATTCCCTACTACGGTTTGAGTACAACTTTGATACAGTTATCTTTCTTCTCCTTAAAAATTTCGTAGCCGTGGGGCGCTTGTTCTAGAGGTAAGCTGTGAGTAATGATAAATGTGGGATCGATATCACCGTTTTGGATGTGTTCTAGCAAAGGTTTTAGATACTTGTGGACGTGTGTTTGTCCCATTTTCAAGGTTAAGCCCTTGTTCATCGCAGCACCCATCGGCACTTTGTCTACAAAGCCACCATATACACCCGGAATTGATACGTGACCACCTTTGCGACAAGAGACAATTACTTGTCGCAATGCCGTTGGACGGTCTGTTTCTAAACGTACTGCTTGCTTTACCTGGTCGTACATCGCCATAAAATCTGTGCCGTGTGCTTCCATTCCCACTGCATCAATGCAAGCATCGGGGCCACGACCACCAGTCATTTCTTTGAGTGCTTCGCCTACATCTACTTCTTCGTAGTTGAGAACTTCAGCTTTGCCGTATTCTTTAGCCATTTGCAGACGTTCAGGAATGCGGTCAAAGGCGATTACCCTTTCAGCACCTAACATATATGCGCTTCTGATGGCAAATTGCCCGACTGGGCCACAACCCCAAACGGCGACAATATCACCGGGTTGGATGTTGCAGTTCTCGGCTGCCATATAGCCTGTGGGGAAAATGTCTGTTAAAAATAGTACTTGCTCATCCGTTAAACCATCGGGGATTTTGAACAAGCCGACATCGGCAAAGGGCACTCGTGCATACTCTGCTTGACCACCAGCGTAACCGCCGAATAAATGAGAGTAGCCAAATAGACCTGATGGCGAATAGCCCATTTGTTTTTCTACTAACCAACCATTGGGGTTAGAGTTATCGCACAACGACCATAAATCCCGATTGCAGAAAAAGCAGTTACCGCAGGAGATGGTGAAGGGAACAACGACGCGATCGCCTATATTCACATTTTTAACTGCACTTCCAAGTTCTACAACTTCCCCCATGAATTCATGGCCAAGGATATCACCCTTTTCCATTGAAGGGATGTAGCCATTGTAAATATGCAAATCAGATCCACAAATTGCCGTGGAAGTAATTTTAATAATGGCATCACGCGGGTTAAGAATTGTGGGATCGGGAACCGTTTCTACCCGCACATCATTTGCTCCATGCCAGCAAACTGCTTTCATAATTATTTAGTCCTTAGTTATAATTTCTAGAGCATTCATATCAAGATGAATACTAAATTTAACTTGATTTTGAGACGCGATAGTTAGAGGATGTTTGAAAAGTCCTCTTGTCGGTATCAAAAATTTTAGATCCCCCTAAATCCCCCTTAAAAAGGGGGACTTTGATTCCGGTTCCCCCCTTTTTAAGGGGGGTTAGGGGGGATCTAAAAGTGCCTAAAGTCACTCAACCCAAAATTGTTTAACCGTCTAGCTGCTACCTCTCAGTTAGTTGCTAGAAGGAGTGCGATAAGTACCTTCTCTAGTTTTAGTAAATGATGAAGTTTGATCTCCGGCTCTGTTTGTATTAGGATCAAAAAACTCTTTTGTCGCTTCAGGAGTTTTTTCATCCAAGTTTAACTTGTCGCGGATATTATCAACAGCGCTTTTGATTGGGTTTTGTGATTTTTGATTATTATTGATTTGGGTATCGTTTCTAATTTCACCTTGCTCATTTGGTACTCCTTTGTAATAAGTACCCTCTGGAGTTTTAACGTCAGCCAGTGCTATGTTAGTGTAGCTAAAAGCCTGACCCAGTAAGAACATAAATCCGACGAGGAAAACTACAACGATTTGGGAAATGCGAATATTTCGCAGCCAGGAAATTACTCGATTCATAAAAAACCTCAATTGCATTATGTTGGGTGTACAATTCAAAAGACTGAATGACTATCCACCATTCAGGTTAAAGAATAACTTTGATAGAGTTATCCTTTTTTTGTTGAAAAATGTGATGGTCTTCTATACCAACAGCATCGATGCAAGCATCGGAGCCATAGCCACCAGTTATCTGTTTCAACACTTCGCCAGCATTAACTTACGAAGAAGTTAATCACTTTTGCTTTGGCAAACTTTTTCGCCATTTTCAGGCGTTTGGGAAAGCGATCGCTATTAATCGCTTTTGCGGCGCTAATCATCGCAACTACTTGCGTCCACTTGATTGACCTTCGGTGGTAGCAATTTCGCCTGCTTCCATTAGCATCTTGAAGCGGCGCAATTCATCTCCAATTTGTTGTTCTGGTTCTTCACCGAAAAGTTTAGCTACGGTAGCTGCCAATGCTCCACCTGGTGGGTTATACTCCAAGACAATCTTTACTTCTGTGCCGCGATCGCCTGGTGCTTTTTTAAAGCGAACAAAACCAGAATTATCAACGTCTGCACCTTCTACAGAAGCCCAAGAAATAAACTCATTTTCTCGGTCTTCGAGAATATCTGCATCCCATTCCACGCTGTTACCCAAGGGTGCATTGGCAATCCAATGAGAACGTTTTTCGTTATACACTTTGACAGATTTGAGATGCTTCATAAAGGTGGGCAAATTCTCGAAATTATGCCAAAAATGATACAATTCTTCTGCCGATTTATTAATTGTTAGGGTCTTTTCAACTTTGATGGGTTGGTTGATACCAATTGCTTCCTGTGCTTGCTGGATTGTGCTTTGTTTAGTTGCACCTTGATAAATCAAACCACCACCAGCCAAAGCCGTCAGCGCTCCCCGCAAAGAACCTTGTTTTAAACCCATCAGCACCATAGCACCGCCACCGATGAGAGATGCCCAACGCTCTACTTCACTAGCTTCACCCTGACTAGTAGTAAGTTTATCGCCTGATGTCGAAGTCACTTTTTTTCTCTCCATTACATACAGTAGATAACTCCAGATAACTCTAAAAATTAAATATGCGTTATCCAGAAATCTTGTAGAGACGTAGTAGTACTACGTCTCTAATTCTTTTTCATCAGATGTCTAGTAAAATAACCAAAACGCAAATATTCACGAGAAATTAAGCATGGCTTGATTCTCCATAGGAGTATGCGCCTCTGCGATTGGTTACATTGATATAGCTGCGCCTGTAGTCGGCTTAGGAGGCTGAAGTTGAGCGGTTATCCGCGCTCGATATAACTTTACTAATTGCTGTTCGGATTTCAATAAATCCTGGTAAATTTCTTTGAAAATAGCAGTTGCTACTGGGTCGGTGAACATCGCAGACAAATTACCAATATCGCCAATACCAGTTTGTATATCCCCCAAAGCGGAACGTAACTGATAAATGTCATCACTTCCTGTCAAGGCAGTTTTTACCTTGGCATACTGATTGGCA
The DNA here is from genome assembly GCF_963920915.1 of Nostoc sp. PCC 9305. NCBI lineage: Bacteria > Bacillati > Cyanobacteriota > Cyanophyceae > Nostocales > Nostocaceae > Nostoc > Nostoc sp. PCC 9305. The sequence goes on along the minus strand of NZ_CAWUDN010000029.1, from coordinate 60,941 downwards.
ATATTTGACCCTAAAGAGGGTTTTTCGCCCAAATACTGAAGATAGGTTTCTATTTTTTCAATGTGGCGTTGCTTATTAGCAATGATTTGTTGAAAGACTGATTTAACTTCGCTATCTGATTCCTTTTCAAAGTAATTCTCAAATGCTTCTAGCGAATAACGTTCACCAGTCAGGGCAGTATTTAAACCTCTGCTAATATCGCCTTTAGTTGAACCACCCCAAGCATCAGCTAGTTTCCACCATTCAGCAGTTGTGTCTTTTTCATTTGGCAATGCAGCATCTTTGCCACCATAACCCAAACGGCTCAAAATAGCTGTGGTGAAAATTGCCAAGTCTCCAGGTTCGCGAGATGTAATCAAATTCCCGTCAACTACCAACGACTCATCTAAATAATTCGCGCCAGCGTTAGTTATATCCTTGGCAATAGCGCTAAACCCAGTGACTTGTTTGCCTTTGAGCAAGTCGCCCTCAATCAAAACTTGTGGCCCGTGACAAACGGCAGCGACTAATTTTCCTTGTTGGATAGCCTCTTGTACGAAACGTACTGTATTAAGGTTCCGTCGCATTTTGTCGGGAGCCATACCGCCGGGAATCACTACTGCATCAAATTCAGCTGCGATCGCTTCCGTTGTAGTACCGTCGGCTTGTATGCTAAGTTTGCCTTGTTTACCCTTATATTTTTCATTCATTCGGGAACCAAGGATTACTACCTCCATTCCTGCTTGTTTCAATCCATTATATGGAACTGTAAATTCTGCATCCTCTACTGCTTGTTCAATGAGGATAGCAACTTTTTTCTTACCGGAGTGATTGTTATGTTCAGTCATACATGCTCTTACGGTTTTACTTCTAGTTTTTAACTAACTACAATGTCTATCAATTAAGACAGTTAAATAGTCAGATTTAATACTGAATAAATAATTTTGAATTACTTATTCATTGTTAGCATTTGCTACTTAAACTTATTTAATTATTTAGCATTTAGATAGTTATAAATCCAAATACTAAGTTAAAATGCCAAACTTAAATTTTTTGTTTTTTTATTTTATCTAAGCAGAAAATAGTCATGAGTGAAAAGCTTGCCAATAAATAATTTCGGTTTGATAACTTCTAACTCATAACTTCAACTACAAGTTCCTTGACCATGAATTCATAGCTACAATCTTATGGCGCGATCGCTAGTTTAGCGTCGTACCCAGGGGATAGATTATTTTATAAGTTATACACCTCTAGTTAGACAAATTGCTGACAAGAAAACGTTATTGTGAGAATGCAGAAAAGGGCTAGTATCATGGCAGAAAAAAATCATAATGACAAAATTAAAAGTAATGATTTGCCACAAGAGATTACCGAATCCTACGGTACTGGTGTAAAAGACTTGCCAGGATACAATATTGGCGGACGCTCCATGCAGGATGAAAGAGACGAGTACACAGAAACTAGTCCGAAACTGACTGGTGGGGATGTTGATGCTTATTGGCAAGATGCAGATGCAGTTGGAGATGAAGCTGTTGGTGGTAGTACTTCCACTCCCGATCAAAATGTCACAGAGGACTTAGAAGCAGCAGTGGGGCTAGAAATGGCTGATTCTGAGTTTCTGCATACCAACGATATTTTAGAGGATCGTGATGGCGATCGCTGGGAGTTAGATCCAAAGTCTTCTGAAGATTATCAAGACCGATGAGAATAATTACCAATGACAAGAAGCAACCAAATTAGCCACTATCTCAACTAGTTCTTCTGGAGCGATGGGTTTAGATATATGAGTGTCAAAGCCAGCTTCCAAGGCACGGATACGAGCCTCACTATCAGCAAAGGCTGTTAAAGCAATAGCCGGGACTCGTCCAGAATTATTTGGTTTAAGCGCACGAAATTTGGAGATGAAAGTGTAGCCATCCTCCCCAGGCAACCCGATATCACTAATTAAAACATCGGGTTGCAATTCAGACAATACATTACGTGCATCTGCTGCTGATATCACTGCTATAACTGTTGCTCCATCCATTTCCAAGACAGTAGTGATAAAAAAGCGAGTATCATCATCATCCTCAACTACCAAGATATCTAAACCAGTAAGAGTTCCAGAAGTTTGCATAATAAATGACATTTTATCTATCCTTGCTTGCTATATTCGTAATTCGTAATTAAGAGAGTACAGAGCAAGCAGTGATTACAACTACGAATTACGTTAGCGAGTCCGCAAGCGTCATTATCAATTACGAATTATTATAACTTTTACATCCATTAGAGGTTCTTTTAGAGCAGATTTTAGATTTACAAAAGTAGATTGATGTCCTCGGAGTGTTGATGAGATACCGAAGCAGGCTCTTTTAACAAGAAATGATTTAACACCATAATTTCAAACATATAGCTTGATGGTTACTACTCCTTTATCTATTTTCCTACTGGAAGACCACTTCGCACAACTGAAATTCAAGCGTCGTTAGAAAGTCCTCACTTCTCTCGATTTTCAGCATAATTCAGGAGTCAGGAGCCAAAGTTCATTCTGAATACTGATTGACAAAATGCGCTTTATCTTAAACTCTTAATGATGCCCCATACCACAGTCGGTTTGTACCCCAAGAAACTGCTTGTCTTCTTTAACCGAAGATTGGGTTATCAGTTTTCTCGATTCAGCATCAATCGCCTGATAATAATATTTCCTTGTTTTATTTTGCGATGCCTTACATCCCACGATTGTGACCTCCCAGATCCAGCGATTAGGAGAAACCGATTTGTCTTTGTCTCCGGCATATTCAGACCATTTCACAAAGCGTCTAGAGATGGCAACAAATGGATGTCTTACGCCAGTAACTAAAACTAACTGGTTTATCAGTTCTTCTTTGGATCTGTAACTATTGTCAGGAAAATCATATTGGGGAATAGATGCAAGCGCAGGATAAAATAGTGAGGTTACGATTGATAAGGATAGAACAATTTGTTTAAGCATACAAATAAAAAAAGCCAATAATAATATTATTGAAGACTTTTTTTGTTTTTTGTTGCTAGTGATTATTGAAGAGGTTTTCAAATATGCTGATACTGTAAAACTACAGCAGAGATTAAAATTGATTCCCAAGCCCAGCTAATTCCGTTTCGATCGAGGATAAAAATGATAGCGGCTGACTCATATTAGCAGCAAAGCCTAGAATTCCTGGATCTCGATGTTCGTAAAGTAACTGGCCTTTGGTATCAAACAGAAAAGTTCCACCACGCTGAGTTAAGTAGGCAGAATTAGGTACATAAGTATGCCAATTGCTGAGAACTTCCACCATATTCCGTAGCCGTAGAGTAGCCAATTCAAAGGGACGTTGAAACCCACTTCCGCCAGCTAATTTGAAAAACGAGCCTTTAAAAGCAGGTAGAGGAGTACCTTGAATAATTTCATCATCTTCAACGAGTTGAGGGGCTTGACGATCTCCCCTGTATCCCCGGAAAACTTCTCTTAGCGTTCCAGGACTTCCAAACCCTGCACACATTAACACTAGATTTAGCCAAGCTTTCTGAGCAGGGGAAAGTCCAGGGAGAGGAAGATTGAAACCTGAATAAAGTTTGAGTTGGTGATGTAGTTCTCCATTAGGTTCAACAAATAAATTTTCAGGTGGAAATCCTGTATATTCACAAAATCTTATTCCAGAGGCGCGATTACCAATTCCCACTGCCCGAATAGCGAGTTTTTTATCTGACAATTTTTTAGCTTCGCGCTGTAACCACCACGCATATTCAAGACTATCAAAATCCCCAAGTTGGGGCCAGACTAAAACAAGGATATATGAGGCAGTCTCGCAATTTTCTAGTAGGGGGCGGGTCATGCCATCACTAACACGCTGAAGTCCGGTCTGATTAAGGATAGTGTAAGGATTCATCACAAATGATTACTCGGATATTTGGGGTATCAGTGACACAGGATTTACTAAAGCATTAATATGCCATCATCTCAGGTTTGTAAATATTTTGTTATACTAGTTAACAGAAGTTCATATTTAGGTTTGACACCGCTAAGTAAGGGAATACCCAGTAGGTGGCTTGATGAGTGTATTACTGCTAACGGCAGCTAGATATGAAAGCTTCTTTTCAAGATTGCCAACATTGACCCTTTAGTTTTCGCCTAGTTGGGCGATTGACCCTGCGATGAATCAACCCATTACATTATCCTTAGAACAAGAATTTAGCCTTAGAACTTTTGCTGACCAAGTGGAGCAGATGTCGCGCGAACAAGCTCAAGAGTTTTTGCTTATGCTCTATAAGCAGATGATAATTCGGGAAACGACTTATCAAGAATTGCTCAAACATCAGTGGGAACTTGATTCAGACTCAATCTAGGGCTAAAGCATAAGCTGTTCCACATTTAAATTGCATAATTACGGCGGGCAAGATGCCCACCCCACAAGAGTTATATAAATTTTAGATATGCAAACTAGATGTGGTTTAGCTTACAAACAAATAAATGTTTTGAATTTAGCAGCGACAAAGAAATATTGGTATAAAGTTGTGGGAGAGAGGAGCAGCCATTGATTGCTCCTCTCTCCCATATTTTTAATTGATTATTATTCTATTTATTGCTGATTTTATTTTTTGGAAGTCCCTTCGCATATATTTTCTGGGCTATTACTAGGTGAACAAATTACGCCTTTGATGCTGGTAGTCTCTGGTATCGTGATTGCTAGCATCGCAGTGGGAAAACAGGCATTAATTGAACGCAAGATTTAACTAAGTTATAAGTTATCAAAACAACCATTGATGCGCCAAAAAATTCGTCATTACGCAGAACTGCCAGCTGTCTGTTCGCTTTATTTATTCATCACGAGCAATCCCCATCACCCATAAACTTGCGTTCACAGTTCCGGTAATGTTGGAAATTAGGAGGCAGCGCAGAGATGTTGGGCAGCCTTTTGCAGATGCGCGGCGGACACCTTGGGCAAACACCAACCGCCAGAAACGTGAGGGTTTCTGGCGGTTGGTGCGGTTAAATGGGATGGCAATGTACGCTTGCGCACCACACACACAAATGAGTTCAAAAATCAAATAAGATTGCTATATATATTAGACCTCTTGCAAAAGTCCCTAACAGCCCACCCCCAACCCCTCCCCGCTTGCGGCTATCCATTACCCGGATCTTTCTCAACATTTACGAGAGTATTCACTCACGCTTTTTCTAACCCTGATTCGTTCGTCGTCAATTCTCAATAAAAACCTAATTTTAGCGAGAAGACTAAGAGCCAATCTGTCAAGTATGTTTGACACCTCAGTGTTCAAGATGCCTACAAAACAAGCGTTTCAAGATTGTAAAGAAAGATGTGACTAATGGATAGCCGCTTGCGGGGAGGGGAGACAAAGCGTAGCTTTGGCGGGGTGGGGTTCTTTCTTATTTTTGATTTATGCAAGAGGTCTATTGTCATGACGAAAGAGTATCTGCTTCAATTGGCTCTATAGATAGAGAAATATCCTGAGCAAAGCTGGTATATTTACAAGTTTTAGTAGTAACATTTTTTGAATAGAATTAAGAGATTAACCTGGTATTTTTACAAGCCTTGGCAGTATGAATATGGAATTTTTTAACAGGATTCCTTTGATGCCTTTAGTATTACTTTTATTAGCTTACATTCTCCTGGGATGGTATCTTGCTGCTAATCATATTATTTGGTTAGTAGGAGCTTTTGTTGTTGCTATGGTTATAGCTGTAGTACGAAAGAGCTTTTCTTGGTTCGAGCGTTTAGTTGAGTTTGGCTCGAAAACTTTAGTTGTCATCTTGTTTTTAAGTATATCAATTGCTTTGGTAGCAACTTGGTCGATATTATTAAGGCTCTTCATTATCCCCTTAGCCACTACGCTTTTAGCTGATTTGGAAATGCGCTTTTCTGGCTGCAATAAACTAGATTCATTTTGGATTATAACTGTTCTAGCTGTATTGGGTTTGGTGGTAGGTGAAGTAATAGATATTTTACTTTTTCCCAGTAGCAGATACTAAAGAATTACGGATAAAAAACTGATACATTATTTATTAATTAACAGCGCACAGATGTGCATTCATACTTAGTCAAAACTATGGAGCGATCGCTGTCTGTGGTACAGCAGAGTATAAATAATGCATCCATTTTAAATCAATGAAACGTTGGCTGTCTAAAAATTACGCATAGCAGTATCAGTTTTTTAATCAAACAAGGCACGATTACCCCTTATGAGTCAATCATTCTTTAGATGACTATAAATCTCACTAGTGGAAGACGTTTTACCAATTCAGATTTTTTAGCCTATTTGCAGAATAATGTTGTCTAGCAAGAGAATTTAGAGCGATTGCAAAGAGGTCGATCTTAATGTAATCAGATGAATATAACTTGCAATCTGCTGTATCACTGCTGACTGTCACTTTCTCATCACATTTATTGTTAACCATAAAAGTACAGATAAAACAGTGATTTAAGGTCTTATTGAATCGTGAGTTCCCAAATCTGGAGTACATAGATGATTCCTCTGTTGAACAAAGACTGTAAAACAAAGCCAAAAGTCCCAACTCAACACTAATAAGGAAGTAACGTGAGTAGACGTAAAAACTTCAATTTGCTCGATCGGACAACATCAACTGAAGTAGCAACACCCAAACCATCCCTGACATTATCAGACGCAGTGGCTCTAATTGTCGGTATTGTCATCGGAGCGGGAATTTTTGAAACCCCGGCTTTAGTGGCCAGTCAAGCAGGTAGCAATATTGCTGTACTGCTTTTTTGGCTAATGGGTGGTGTGGTATCTCTGGTAGGAGCGCTGTGCTATGCAGAGTTGGCTACTGTCTATCCCGACGTTGGTGGTGTCTACTATTATTTGAAACGTGCATTCGGGCGGGGAGTTGCCTTTTTATTTGCCTGGGCGCGGATGACAGTGATTCAAACTGGTTCCATTGCTCTTTTAGCATTTGTTTTTGGTGATTATATTTCTCAGATATGGCGGTTAGGCACGTTTTCGTCTTCTATATATGCAGCCATAGCGATCGCACTTTTAACTGCTTTGAACATCATCGGTTTGCAACAGAGTAAGTGGACACAAAACTTGCTCAGTGCTGCAAAAGTTCTAGGTTTGTTGCTGGTAGTCATTATTGGGCTTACCGCCATTCCTCATTCTGCCACCCCTGTAGAATCTGCATCATCGGGAAGCTGGGGACTGGCAATGGTGTTTGTGTTGCTATCTTACGGTGGTTGGAATGAGGCGGCTTACATCTGTGCAGAAATTCAAGATGGACGACGTAATATTGTGCGATCGCTAATGTGGAGTATTGGTATTATCACTGCCATTTATCTGCTAATCAATCTGGCTTACCTGCGGGGACTGGGATTAGCAAACATGGCCCAGTCAGAAGCAGTAGCCGCAGATTTAATGCGCTCTCTTTGGGGTGAACCAGGAGCTTTGTTTATCAGTGTGCTGATTGCGATCGCTACTTTCGGAGCAACCAACGCCACAATCTTTACTGGAGCGCGTACCAATTACGCACTGGGACAGGATTTTTCGCTATTTGGTTTTATGGGACGCTGGCAACAACGTCCCAGCAGTCCTACCTATGCCTTATTCTTGCAAGCTGCGATCGCCTTAGCACTGGTTGTTTTAGGCACGCTTACCCGCAAAGGCTTTGAAACAATGGTGGATTACACTGCCCCGATATTTTGGTTTTTCTTCCTGCTTTCCGGCATATCACTGCTGGTCTTGCGCATCCGCGAACCCCACATAGTTCGCCCTTTCCGTGTGCCATTTTATCCTTTCACTCCATTACTGTTTTGCGCTGTCTGCGCTTACTTGCTGTACTCCAGCTTAGTTTATACAGGTGTGGGAGCGATCGCAGGTGTTTTAGTGGTGGCAGCAGGTATTCCCCTGTTGTTCTGGAATAACTACCGTCAAGGTAGGACTTAATACAATTTTGGATTGTGCAACCTAAACCTCACACAACAAGCAATTCAAAATTTTCTGACTATAGGATTCCTATTTGATTTTTGAACAAGACTCAGTACGAATCTATCCATTCTTTCCTGTTCTCTGTCCCCTATTCCCTGTCCCCTGTCTACGCAACTAAATTCAGGAATCAAACCGGATTCTTATATCAGTTGTTTTACTAACTACTCAATCAAGGAGAAAATTTATGAACTTCAAAAAAATTCTGTTTTTACTGGTTACAGGCGTTAGTATTACCAGTTTAGGAATTGCTGGGTGTACGCCGCAACAACAAGATTTGGAAGCCGGAACACAACAGCCTTCTACTTTAACAGGTCAGACCGAAACCGAAACACCATCAGCGACAACTCAAGTCCAAGAACGTCCTGGAGATGTTCCTTATGTACCGACACCACAGCCAGTGGTAGATGCAATGTTACAAGTGGCAAAAGTGGGTAAAAATGATGTGCTTTACGACCTTGGTAGTGGTGATGGCAGAATTGTTAATACTGCGGCACAAAAGTTTGGTACGCGCGGCATCGGTATAGATATTGACCCCGATCGCATCAAAGAAGCGAATGCTAATGCCCAAAAGGCAGGAGTAAGCGATCGCGTCAAGTTTGTCCAACAAGATTTGTTCAATACTGATTTGAGTGAAGCAACAGTAGTTACACTTTATTTACTGCCAGAGATCAACGCCAAACTCCGTCCCAAGCTCTTGAAAGAACTTAAACCTGGGACTCGCATTGTCTCCCACGCCTTCGATATGGGTGATTGGAAACCACAGCAGACTCTCAATGTAGAGGGCAAAACTGTTTACTATTGGGTAGTCCCGGAACAAGTACCAGCGAATTTGCGATAGGGATTAATAGCAATTCGTAATTAACAGGCGTCAGATTCAAGTTATATCATGTCCGCTTAATTGCTTATTAAACCCGAAGAACCCCACCCCGCCAAAGCGTAGCTTTGTCTCCCCTCCCCGCTTGTGCTACGGTGTACACACAAGTCTTCTAGAGTTGCACCACAGCCTTTTGATCCCCCCAACCCCCCTTTTTAAGGGGGGCAAAAAGCTCTCAAAGTCCACCTTTTTAAGGGGGATTTAGGGGGATCTACGACGATTTTGGTTTTCTAGAAAGATGTGTGTACACCGTAGCCCCGCTTGTGGGGAGGGGTGTAATAACTGTGGTTAGCATAACTAATTACGCGGACATGATATTAATACCAATTTGAAAAAAGAATGCGACAAATAGACCATTTGTAGAAACGCGATTCATCGCGTCTTTACCCCAGGATGTGTTGCAATCATTAATTGAATTGGTATAAGTTTCCATCTCTTGAATCTGTAGCCTGATTTTTGAGAATTGTTTTCAGAAATTCAAAATTATCAGATACTTATTTTGAACTTTAAATTACCTCCAATGGGGGTTGACAGTACCAGCCTTAAATATAGAAAAGAGTAATCTAAAATCCAAAATTGTTTGACTGGTGCAAATTCAAATCAGGGCAGCTTCGGGAGGAAATATGATAGGCTTAAAAGGAAAGAATGCTTTAATTACAGGTGCAACTTCAGGTATCGGTCAAGCGATCGCTATCAGACTCGCTTAAGAAGGGTGCAACATCGCCATCAATCTCCGGGGTGCTTATCTCTGCGACCGTGAAACTATTAAACACCTCCTGTCTGTTAATCGTCCAGGAGCGATCGTTAATATTTCCAGCGTTCACGAAATTATTGGGCGACCGATATATATCAGTTATTCCATTAGCAAAGGCGGGATGGAAAACCTCACCAAAACTTTAGCTTTGGAATATGCAAGCCAAGGTATATCGTGTCAACGCCATTGCCCCCGGAGCAACAGTCACGCCAATAAATCAAGCCTGGATAGATGACCCCGAAAAAAAGGCGATTGTGGAAAGTCACACAATGAGGCGTGCTGGCACCTGTGAGGAGATGGCAGCCGCAGTAGCTTTTTTAGCTTCGGATGAAGCCGCCTACATCACCGGACAAACGCTATTTGTAGATGGTGGATTGACTCTATATGCTGACTTCTGGGAATCTTGGTCAGCTTGAAAAAGAGGCAAGGGAGCAGGGAGCAGGGAGCAAGGGGGATTCGACAGTTGACCTAACTCTTAGAGAGGCTGCGCCCTAAGCGTAGTTATGCCGCAGGCTTTACGGCAGAGCTAGCTGACCACTCCGCCTGTTGCATTAGCTTCCCGCTCTTACGATAACCACGCTTGGTTGTTGCGGGAGACTCAGACCCATGTTCTGCTCTGCTCCACAACAATTACTGATGAGGTCATTTCCCCCTGCCCCCTGCCTCTCCGTTGAGATAAGGCTGGCGTACTTTCCACAATTAAGCCGATACATACCATTAGTGGAATTAAACGCCCATGACTAGCGCGATCGATAAGAACAGTCAGATGGAAACAGAAGCCTGGGAATTATTGGAAGATTCCATAATTTATTACCAAGGAAAACCCATTGGGACTGTAGCCGCCAAAGATGCGGAGGCAGATGCACTCAATTATGACCAGTGCTTCCTCCGCGATTTTGTCCCTTCTGCCTTGGTGTTTCTCATGCACGGCAAAGCAGAGATTGTGCGTAACTTCTTAGTAGAAACACTAAAATTACAAAGTCATGAAAAGCAGATAGACTGCTTTGAACCGGGAGCGGGATTAATGCCTGCCAGTTTTAAAGTACACTCTAATGGGAATGAGGAATTTTTGGTCGCTGATTTTGGTGAACTAGCGATCGCTCGTGTTCCCCCAATTGATTCTTGTATGTGGTGGATTCTCTTGCTACGAGCTTATGAAAAAGCTACAGGCGATTTGTCACTAGCGCGTCAGCCAGATTTTCAAGCTGGAATCAAACTAATTTTGGATCTTTGCTTAGTACATCGGTTTTCTATGTACCCAACAATGTTAGTTCCCGATGGTGCGTTTATGATTGACCGTCGCATGGGAGTTTACGAACATCCTTTAGAAATTCAGGTGTTATTCTACGCGTCTTTGAGAGCTGCTAGTGAATTGCTTTTACCAGATGGGGATGGCGATAGCTACCTTGGCAAAGTCAATAGGCGATTGGGATCTTTGAAATATCATATCCGCAACTATTATTGGCTAGACCTAAAGCGATTGGGGGAAATCTATCGTTACAAAGATAACGAATTTGGTAAAGAAATTGTTAATAAATTCAACATCAACTCAGAATCCATTCCTAGTTGGTTGACCGAGTGGTTGCCCGAAACTGGAGGATATTTAGCGGGAAATTTGGGGCCGGGACGGATAGATTTTCGCTTTTTTGCGCTGGGAAATCTGATGGCAATTTTAACTTCCTTAGCCGGCGAAAAAGAATCTCAAAGCATTATGAATTTATTTGCCCAACGTTGGCAAGACTTAATCGGCTATATGCCTGTTAAAATTTGCTTTCCCGCTTTAGAAGGTTTAGAGTGGAGAATTGTTACAGGATGTGACTCTAAAAACAGGGCTTGGTCTTATCACAACGGCGGTAACTGGCCGGTTTTACTATGGTTATTTACTGCTGCGGCACTAAAAGCCGGTCGAACAGAACTTGCTCAAGCAGCGATCGCTATTGCCGAAAGGCGTTTATTTAGAGATAAATTCCCGGAATACTACGATGGCAATAATGGTCGTTTAATTGGCAAAGAAGCCCGAATTTATCAAACTTGGAGCATTGCCGGATTACTAGCTGCTAAAAGGCTTGTGGAAAATCCAGAATACTTGGAATTAATCAGTTTTGCAGAGGGTCTGGAAGTCCCAGGCTGTAGCCTGTAGGTAGATTGTAGAGACGGCGATTCATCGCATCTCTTGCCTAAACCGAAGAGTATTGGGTAGTGAATACCTGGCAAAGTTTGACCCCAAAAATGATTTAGTGGTGTAATTATACAGGGTGTTTCTACTAAGTAGTACAACTTGGTGTAAATCCAGTTACCATCTCGATTCACCAGACAATAGACAGACAAGTTGTTTTGAGTAACTGGTTACAGGTAGACAAACTTTCGGCTGTACTAGCTATACTGACATAACATTACAAGCGGGCAAACTTTTGGTAAGTATAAGTTAGTAAATAGTATGTTTGTACCATAAAAATCCTGATTAAAAGGTGACAGCGATCGCACAGCCTACTTCTCTATGAGAATTTACACCAACGAGTTAACCTGCCTCTGAATACCCTTCTCAAATACCCGATAACTGATACACTAGACTGTAAGAGGTATCTGAAGTGTCATACTTAGTAATATCACCAGATAGTCTTTGCATAATTAGCACGTTTTAACGTGTATTAACCATGAAAAATACTTCAGATTTAATTCTAGAATTTGAAAAACTATTCAGACAAAAATTGCAACTAAATAATTGTAAACTTAGAAAGAAAAGACAAGAGAATAATTATGAAATTATTACTCCAGCTAAAGACATTTTTTTGATGTATTGGTCTGAATTTCCGGAAGTTAACTTAATATATCAGGCTGTAGGGGTACGCACTCAGCAGACTAGTGTTTATGAACGAGCTATCCGCTCCCACATTAGTTCTAGTTTGAGTAGTATTCAGGAGAATCCTCACTCTGAATCACCATTATTGGTGAAATAGCTGACGCTCAGATAACACAGACAATATTTACCAAGCTCTCGCCAGTTTTGTTATATAACTGACGAGAGTTAATCGCCAAAAATGTGTTGATCGAGAGATAAAAATGCAATCCGAAAAAAATCAAGATCGGCTAGATTATAAAGCCTTGTTAGCCAATGCAAAGCAAGCCTTAAAAGTTGAATATCAAAAATCAGCCGCTTTAGCATCCCAACTGAAAGCCATCAAAACTCAGTTAGAACAGGTTCTGGCTGAAAACAAAACTCTGAGAGAAAGTGCCTATGAAGATGTAGTTAAGCACTTTGAGGCGCGTACTCAAGCAGCAGAAGCACTTGCACTAAAAACAGAAGTACGCCAAAAATTCCTGGAAGCCAATGGTTGTAAGGATGATGAGAGCTTCGATGCTCTATGGGATATTATTAAAAATAAGATTCAAATCCAAGACAATGAAGTGAGAATCGTTGCTCAAAATGGTACTCCTAAGTTCACGTTAACAGGCAGCATGATGACTTTGAGAGATTTTATTCAATCCCTCAAACAAGATCAAATCTCTGGAAAATTTTTCTTGAGCTAGAGAGCCAAATTCATGAAAGCCTCTGGCTAAAAGCAAACTAAAGATTGTAGTCAAAAGTTATTTATCTTCGTCTCGTGGCGGCTATTCGCTCTGACTTTGTTGGGCATTCCACTCCAAAGCAATGAACTCCCAATAAGTAGGTAGACATAATTAAATATAAAATAAACTCCTAGTTTGTAGTGAGCGATTTATCGCTCAGAGCAAGGGTTATCAGGACTAAAGTCCTTACTACAAACAATAAATTTATTTATGCCTAAATATTTACTTCTTCGGTTAAGGGTAAAAGGGAAGGAAAAAGATAAAGAAAAAACCTTTAATCCTTCCCCTTTTCCCTCTTCCCAAAACCCGATTCCGAATCAAAAATGCACAAAGCGAGAAGTTACCGTGATGATTTAATAAAATGGTTGTATGGCGGTGAGTCTGCAAAAAGTGACTTGCTCAAACTTATGCAAATATTTTATAAAAATTTGTCGAGTTCTTAGTTTGATATTTGAGATTAATTATAAATATAACGAGCCAGATGACACCACAAGACACACGAAAATACGCACCAGCAACCGAGCGTAACCGCGAACCAATTCTAGAAGTACTTTTACAAGTGTTACCGAAGAGTGGCACTATATTAGAAATAGCAAGTGGTACTGGTGAACACGCGGTCTTTTTTGCATCCAGGCTCAAAGATTATCTGTGGCTCCCAACCGATGTAAATCCACAATCAAGAGCTAGCATTATTTCATGGACTAAACACAATGTATGTGATAACGTTTATGCACCGCTTGAACTAGATGCAAAAGAACCAGTTTGGGCTGTGGAAAATAGTGGATTTGATTGGCTGAATACGAAGCCAATTGTCGCCATTGTCAACATCAATATGATTCACATTTCACCTTGGTCAGCCTGTTTGGGGTTAATGGCAGGGGCAGGTCGTATCCTAAAAGCAGGAGGTATCCTCTATTTATATGGCCCCTTCAAACAAGGTGGAGAACATACAGCTGCGAGTAATGCAGCTTTTGACGAATATTTACGCACTGAAAACCCAGAGTGGGGTGTGCGTAACTTGGATGATGTCATAGCAGTAGCTAGCGCCCAAAATCTGAGATTGCAACAGATTTACCAAATGCCAGCTAATAATCTTTCAGTAGTGTTTCAACGTTCTACCTAGTGATTGACTTTTATTGGGCTAAAAGCCAATACCCTTAAGTTAACGGTTATTGGTGTAAATAATTGCTCTTTCAAGACGCGATAAATCGCGTCTCTACATCAGGGTTTCGGTAATGTTTGTGTAAATCCTAGGTTAGTTGAACGCTCTCTGAGTAAGCAAGTCTTTACTTTTTTCTTATCGCCGACTGCGAAAACCTTGTTTACCATTAACTTGGTCAAAGAGTACATCGTATTTATCAAACAAAGCGATTCCAGGATTTACAAATATAGTCAGTTCTGATTGTGGCGAGATACTCAAATTCCAGCGATTAAATCCGTCACGGCTTCCTGGTGTCAAACTGTAATCAAAAATGCCATTAATTCCTACTTTCACAGCATTTGCCGATCCTAATACTCCGGGTTCGAGTTTACCTGCTGTAGAAGCTGACTTGAATTCAGTCAAACCATTAATAGTTCCAGTATCAGCGATCGCTCTGCTATTACACAAATTTTTTGCAGAACTCCCAGCAATAGTTAAACAAACTTTGTTCAGTCGAGAATCCCATCTTTTACCGGGTACACCATTAATTTCGGGTTGTTGACTCCAAGAAGCCATTTTGAAACCTGCTTGATTCTCGGCAGTTAAACCGAGAATTAGGCTGCCATTATTACTACCACCATTTCCAGTGACAATAAATCCGTTACTCAGATTTCCTGATAATTTTCTTAACGGGTTATAGGGAAGTGATTTTTCAAAATAGTTAACACCGATAATTCCCGAAAATGGTACACCACTATTGGCTGAACACTTAGGTTTTTGGGCAGTACATTGGCGACTAGTAACAACCTGTACGGGAACAGGTTCGGCGGTGGGAATCAAACCAAATCGGACATTAGTGTAAACTAATTCTCCTTCCAGGATAGTACCATCGCTTAATACCTCCTTGATATTTTGACCTGTTCTTTGGATCGGAGAATTACCTAAAAACTCTTTGGGAACTCTTAGCCCTGCTGACCCTGTATCTAATAAAATACGTTTTGGTTGACCATTTGCGATCGCAACTTCCAAAAAATAGCCGCGAACACGTTGCCCAAGGGAAGGTTTTGGATATAAAGGTAAGCTTATGGTGTTAAAAGTTGCCTTGCGGGGTGTATTTTGCGAGATATCGCGCAACGCTGAATTTGGGAAAAGAGCCGCAAATGCCGACTGGCGTTCTGCTGCTGGTTCAGGGGCAATATCCCAAAGGCTTTCGTAGTAGAAAAAACCGATACCTAAACCACGTTGTTGCGCTGCTTCTACCTGGGATTTGATTTGTGGTATAGAAACTGGGCGATTTCGTAAACCCGCCATAATCCCGATACCAGTTGGGATGATTTGTTGAGTTTCTAAAATTTCTGGGCGGGTAATTTGAGCGATAAAACTTTCCAAATCATTACGGTACACCTGCATGACCAACTCATCAACAATACCCAACCGTACCCAGTTGAGCCAATCTTGCAGTTGCATTTTATAGGCGAAATTATAGTAATTAGGAGCAACTGAAAAAATGGCATTCGGTTTTCTGGCTTTCACAGTTTGGTAAAGGTCTACCATGAAGGCAGTAATTTTATCTGCCCGCCATTTTATCCATGCTTGGGCTTGGGGATTAGGTGGTGGAGGATTGCCAGTTTCTTGAGTATATAGACTTATCGTGTACTTATCATAACCAAAATCCACAGGTAAACTCATGTGGTCGTCAAATTGAACGCCATCAGCATCGTATTTAGCGATAACTTCCACGACAAGTTCCCTGATAAAATTTTGTACTTCCGGGTGAAAGGGATTCAACCACGCTACTTCACCAGCAGCACTAATTGAAGTTTGAGTCCCATCTCCTTTTTGTGTTAGCCAATCTGGATGCTGCGATGCGAGTTCCGAAGTTAGAGGAACCATAAAACCAAATTCAAACCAGGGTATTGCTAGTAACCCTTGGCTGCGGGCTTGAGTGATGATGTCTGCAATTACATCTTGTCCATCTGCTCCCTTGAAGAAAAAGGGTATTCTCTTTTCCTGCATGATAGCGCTGGGGTATTGTGTATAACCATCATTCCAAACTACGGGATAAACAGTATTAAAGTTTAACTGCCGCAGTTGGCTCATAGCTGCTTGCACCTGTGAACGATTTCTAAAAACGCTAAAATCGTTACCACTTAGCCACACTCCCCGAATTTCCTGACGAGGTTGAGGAGGTAGTTGGGCAACGGCAGGGGCAAAACTGTTTAGTAGCAATATTAGAAAGAATGATATCAAACATAATAATGGCAGCAGACGCTTTTTCAAAAGCCACCGCGATGTCTCTTGAAGCTTGCTTAGACCTACTAGTACTCGTCTATGTACAGGCTTAAATAGTAAGTTAGTTAGAGTTGCATTAATTTCTCTACTTTTTTCCCAAAACTGAGTTGTCATTACTTCTGCTTACTAAATGAGGTTAATTGGTTATATTTAATACCATATAAACGTTAAATTACTGCATCAGTTTTCTGATGTAGTAATTTAGCTGCAAGATATTTGACGCAGTTATAAGGTTAGTGGTGCCAAATAAAAATGTTTCAAATGTAAGCTGTAATCGAGATGCTGTGATGAAATTTATTGTTGTGCCATCCTCAAACCCATGAATTTCCAACCTCACCAAAATACTTTTGACGACAAACTAAGCGCAAGTATTGGACTGGCCATTGGATTGCTGTTCATTGGGGGCGGTTTTTGGGTACGTAACATAATTGCCCACGAAGGTGCAACGCTAAACGAAACACGTGGTACGGTGGTAGACAGCATTAGTCGTCGCGATCGCAGCAGTACGAATAACAATGAGCAAAAAGAAACCTATGCGCCAGTTATCGAGTTTTTAGCCAACGGTAAACGCACTCGCTTTACAGGCAATTATGAGTCCTACCGCTCCAGCAACGGCCAGATGGTGGTGATACGTTACAATCCTCAACAACCCATAAGTACTGCGCGTGTCGTTAATCCGCTAGAAGGTTTAGTACCTTGGGGAATGTTTGGTATGGGTGGGTTAGCTGTGGTTTTTAGCGTGGGCGCACTGTTGCCTATACGCTGGTCTTCAGGTGGGTAATATAAATTAGATATATTTTGATTTTCGTGCTGACTTTGGCGGCGTTCTATGTGCGCCAAAATATTTCTCACTGCGGTAACGCAACCACACCCGCAACACTTGCGGAATCTGGTCTTTTTGTTCTTTAGTCAGGGTGTTGTAAAGGGCTAAAGCGCGATCGCGTTCGCCCCGACAAGCAGCATTGTTGTGAGCATCCCAATAGCTGCGGGCTACTCGAATCCGCCGACAGACTTCTTTAATCAGTGCGTCTCCTGTAAGTGGAGTATCTTCCTTGGTCATATTCAAATGCGATAAATTTCTAATGCTATCCTAGCGAGTCAGATTTATCTTGACACTTCAAATTTCAAGCTGACTGATTTCACTGAGTTAATTCATTGCTGTTCCTCATGGTTATCCAACCAGATGAGAAGTAGAGCAATAATATCATTCGATAGATATGATTGCACCGCGATCGCAACTTGAAGAGTTACTTGCCCAAATCTGGTCTAAAGTCTTGGGAAAAGGGCAAGTAGGTATTCACGACAGAACAACTTACTAGATCCTACTCCGTGCGTGGCATCTTAGCGAACTTGGGTAGATGTGGGTTCATGTAATCCCACGGCTGGGCACTGGCTGTGTAAAGATCCATCGCAGGTTGAAACCAGCTTGCGTCATCGAGACTTCCTGCCATAATACCCATAAGCTCAGGGATCGGGGGCTTGCTAAATAATCGGGAACCGCAGTTTGGGCAAAAGCCTCGACCAACAATGCTTCCGCTATCACCAACCACGTCATAGTATTTCACATCTCCGGTAATAGTCACTGCACTCTGCGGCACCAGAAGTCCAGAGGCATAGGCACTTCCTGTGGCTCGTTGACAATCACGACAGTGGCAATTCCCTGTTGTAATGGGTTCCGCTGAACATTCGTAGCGCACAGATCCGCATAGACAACCGCCAGTAAATTTTCTAACCATAAGAATACCTCTCCTTGGAAGCACACTTAATTTACCTAAATTTTAGCCTTGTATATTTTCCTCCTGTCTTCTGCTGGCTCCTAATTATGAGCAGCCAGCGCGCTAGCACATTCAAATTAGGAATTACGAATTAGTATCAGATGCTTACTACTCAGGCAAAACATTAACTGAATCGTTACTAAAATTCTGTTCAAGATCGCGTGGATTGCTTACTCCTACGTGCAAAAGCAGTGCTGTAACTAATGCCCCGATAGCTGCTACTAAGAAGGTAGTTTTATAGTCAATATTCTCCACTATCCATCCACCTAGTAAGGGAGCAAGGATAGTGGCAGGGGCAACAAGGGTATTACCAAGACCAATATAAGCTGGTCGTTGGTACTGGTTGCCAAACTCTAAAGTCATTACCGCAGCAATGTTTTGCAGAGCCATCATACCTATTCCCGCTCCTATAAATACCAAGTAAAACCAGTTTGCATTGGGTGCTAGACAAGCTAAAACTGAACTGAATGCACAAGCAATACAACCAGTTTCCAAGACTAACTTACGACCCGTGCGATCGCCTAACCAACCCATAACTAATCCAGCAATAGTTTGTGTAACCATCAATAGAGTCGTAATTAACCCAACAGAAGCTTTTCCCATCCCATATTGATGTACGGCATAGAGTGTATAGAAAGGAAGTGGCATCAGTGCTAACTGTGAGATCATACGTGCGATCACAAAGCAACGAAAATTCTCATCGCACCGGAGAATTACACCCAGACTGTCCCAAAATTCACGTCTAGTTTCAAAGGCTGATGATGTGGTGTTTACTGGCTCTCGCGTCCTAGACATAAAAAACCAAGATAGAGCCATTGCCAAACTGGCACACAAAAAACACAGAGCAAAGTTAAATGGTTGAGCAATTTCCTTAAGTAGTAAACCAGCGATCGCAGCACCACAAATACTCATAAAATTACCAGATGCTGCTAATGTACCGTAAAAAATACCAATCTTTTTGGAGGGAACAATTTTAGCAATCATGCTTTGCCAAGCAGTGGCGCTAACCCCACCACCTAGCCCTTGCCAAATGAGTATGGCAAATGTCAACAGTAAGATAGTTTGGTGATTGAGTTCTAGTTGTAATAAAGCCACCAGTGCTAATCCCAAAAAAGGAAGCTTTTGATGAATTGTCAACAACATTACAGTTGGTTTGTAACACTGTAGACGAGCTACTTTATTAGCTGTTAATAGCTGAGGTAATTGCCAGCCTAAGCGTGGAATAGCTGGGATCAAGCCGATGAGCAATGCAGAATCGGTAAGAGTGCTAACAAATAGCGGAAGAATCGTGAAAAATGAAGCAAAACCACTCCCAAAACCAAAAAATCCACTTTCAATAACACTGACAGTAAAGTTATGGCGAAGGTCTTTTTGAATTTCAGAATTAAGCATTTTTATAGATATTACAAGTTCGGTGATTTATTCCCTTTTGGGGAAACTCAGGCTGCCTTTTAAACAGGTTTATCTTCTTTTTGTAGGTACTTAGAAATCATCTAAGTACCTACAAAAACCTGAGTTCCATAAATTGTTCCCAAATGCTGTGCTTAAATCACCCTTGAAAAATATTTTTGTAAAATCTCCCAATTTTTGATGGTGAGCCTTACTGCAACGGAGTTTGGGTCAGTGGCAGGGCAGGTGTAGGCTAACCTTGAAGTAATGCGTGATTAGCAAACGGTGTAGATTATGCGCTCACAAAGCTCACACCTATTAATCACAGAGATTGACTTGACAATAAAATAGCTAAAGCATAGACGTAGATCGTTGTAGACATCGCCCAAAAGTTATTGATAAAGTTTGATTTGAAACTGGACTCTTTGGGTTGAGTCGAAAGAAAACCGGAAGTGTGTCTATTGGTTTGTTGACCTACAGGATTGTCGTGAGTTAATTTTAGGGCAGTGGGTAAATCAGTTATCAGTTATCACTGGAGAGTCAGAGCTTGAGACTTTGTGTTGAGTGTAAACTTTTTGCTGTTCGCTGATTTTGGTGTCAGTCACCGATAATAATATAGATGTGTATACACCAGTCACTGACACCACCACACAAGACATTCTCCAAAAATTGCAAAAAGTTGTGAAAACTGGTGCTACCCAAGGCTGAAAAAGATTGGGGGTGGGTGCGAATCCGTGGTGTGTGATTGCTTGCTGGTGGTATCCCTAGACTTAAAACTATTTAGTTATTAAAAATCATCGATCGTGAAATTCAAAACAATAGTCTTCTATGGTTCCTACAGGAGCGATCGCCAGGGCATCAAAGCTGCTAGATTCATGATTGACCAGCTTAACCAAAGAAACCATGAGGTGATTTTTGCGGATGCAAAGGAGTATGACTTTGGTATCTTAAACCGGATGTATAAAGAATATGGCAAAGGTCAGGCTCCTGCAAAAATGGAAGAACTGGCAGAACATATCCGAACCGCAGACGGTTTTGTAGTTGTTGCAGGAGAGTACAACCATTCCATTCAACCAGGATTGAGTAATCTGATGGATCACTATCTAGAAGAATATTTTTTCCGTCCTGCTGGTATTGTTTGTTACTCATCTGGTAGCTTTGGAGGAGTACGGGCAGCCATTCAGTTACGCGCTTTTCTATCAGAGATGGGAATGCCTACTATTTCAAGCATTTTTGCTATTTCTAAAATTGGAAACTCTCTGGATGAAGCAGGTACTTCACAGGAAACTGCTTTGACCAAAAGAGTCGGTCAATTTTTAGATGAATTAGAGTGGTACGAAGAAGCATTACAACGACAAAAAAAAGAAAAAGGAACTCCCTTCTAATCAAGTCAGCTTTACCTGCTTTGTATACCAATTAGCTTGGGGATATTGTGTTTCTTTTAATACTGGGAGCCAAACGCAACCTTTAGTCACCCTTTAAGAGAAACTTGTGTGAAGCTGTAAGAGAGTGAAGAATCAAACTCTCTTCTACTAATCAGTTCTGACTTACCCTTTGTAAATATGCCTTCAATTAGCTACAATCGCACCGACAGCCAGCAGCCACAAAGCATTACCATTGAAGGTTATGTTGTCCGGCCAGGATTACACATTCTCAGTTACGAGCAACTCAAGTTGCTACGAGAGCAAACACAGCATCATTCTCAGCTTGAATCTTTAGTGAGCCAAGGTGTCATTAAGTTGACTGGTTAATAGTTGTCAATTCACTTGCAATTCATCCGATCGCCTGCTTATTGGGTAGGCGATCGGATGAATTGCTATATCAGCTAAGTTCTAAGTAGATGAGTCTGAACGTTCTATTTGCTGACGAATGGTATCAATAGAAGCATTAATACCAGCCAGTTTGGACTCTAAATCATCTCGCAGCCAAATTAAGAATTTTAATTTCCGCTCTAAGCTAGCTTTGTGCGAAATGGGTTCGCTTCCATAACATGGATTACCCCAAAAAGGAAACATAGTTTACCTCTGAATTTAGCTTTTGTAAGAGTGCAATATATTGCACCACTACATTCTGACGAATAACAATCAGACTGATGTATGTAAGAACCGACCATTATTGTGCGTGCTTAACGAACTTTTGCTAAAAGTGAACAAGTTGAAGTGACGATACCATATTCAAAGGTTCTGGCAATTTGGCATTACAACTGTGTATTTTGCAGTTTAAATGAGATATCAACAGAACAGAACAACCACAAATCGCCAGTTGTTGACCCAACGCTGTAAAAATAACTCAGCAGCCAATTTACAGCGTTTGGTCATCGCTTCGCTACAACTGGCTAGTAATTCACTAGAAAATACATAATAAATGTGCGTAAGCTAAAAAGCTGTTTTAACACGGCTGGTAAAATGAATGTGAAGCGCCCACAAATCAACGTACTTATATCAGTAAATACTTCTAATAATAGATGACTTGGTGGAAGGGAAAGGGATAATGCTGAAAAGGGTAATATTCTAAGACCAATTACTGAGTAGGAAATTCTTTTATGAGAACCAGAAAGCTAGGCAAACAAGGGTTAGAAGTTTCAACTATCGGGCTTGGTTGCATGGGAATGTCTGAGTTCTATAGCGGTCGTGATGAAATTGAGGCGATGTCTACGACAAGCCGCTTCGCGTCTACGCGACAATTCATCGGGCATTAGAACTCGGAGTGAATTTTCTTGATACTGCTGATATGTATGGGCCGTTTACCAACGAGCAACTAGTAGGCAGAGCAATTAAAGATCGCCGAGATCGAGTAGTTTTAGCAACTAAATTTGGCAATGTCCGTACTGAAGATGGTGGTTTTAAAGGGGTTGATGGTAGACCAGAATATGTCCATCAAGCTTGCGATGCCTCGTTAAAACGTCTGGGAGTGGAAGTGATTGACCTCTATTATCAACATCGCGTAGATCCAACTGTCCCCATTGAAGATACTGTCGGGGCAATGGCAGAGTTAGTCAAGCTGGGAAAAGTGCGTTATTTGGGGCTTTCGGAAGCTGCCCCGGCGACGATTCGACGGGCTGTAGCAGTTCACCCCATTACTGCACTGCAAACAGAATACTCTCTTTGGAGTCGAGAGCCAGAGGATGAAATTTTACCTACTGTGCGGGAATTAGGAATTGGGTTTGTTCCCTATAGTCCATTAGGAAGAGGATTTTTATCAGGTGCGATCGCTACCCCTGACGATCTCGCACCGGATGACTATCGAAGAAATTCTCCTCGTTTTCAAGGTGAGAATTTTTATAAAAACCTACAATTAGTAGAGCAAGTCAAAGCGATCGCCAGCGAAAAAGGAGTAACTTCTAGTCAGCTTGCTTTAGCATGGCTATTCGCTCAAGGAGAAGATATTGTCCCAATTCCTGGTACAAAACGCCGTACTTACTTGGAGGAGAATGTTGCAGCTACCGAAATTATCCTGACTGAACAAGATTTGAATCGACTGGAAACAGTTGCACCAAAAAATGTGGCAGCTGGCGATCGCTATCCTGATATGAGTACTGTTAACCGTTGATCTATCTGAAAAGCTGGAGTATTTTTTCAAATTCCGCTTTAGATGCACAAGCAGACATTACCGCAGTTTAACAAAGCAATCACCCAGAATTCTGAGAGGAAATGTCAAAAGTAGCGTAGGCGCAGCCCGTCGTAGACATCGCTATTTTATCGGCTACATATCTCGATACTCATTCAATCATCTGGAAACTGCCAGCATGAGATATGTTCAATATCTTTGCTGCCGCATTTACTACAGACTGCATCCATCACAGAGTCCACCCATTCATAGCTGCAACTACGACAATGACAGAAAATGTTATTGCGGTTAGCCATTTCAATACCTTGATGCCACTGTTGTAGTTGAGAAGAGTCTGCCCAAGCTTCTGACATTTCATCAAACCTCGTTCATGTCATTGTCATTATGAGCCTAACAACCTCCAAAGTGAATAACTCAGTATTAATTGCCCTAACGATCGCCGTATCTATAGTTCTATCGCCCGTCAGCATTGCTGGTACTGTCCAAGGTTCAACCCATACTATCAAAATGTCTTCATTTAACCTCAATTCTCAAAAATGGCAAAACCGGGTGCTGCTAATCTTTGCACCATCTGTTGATAACCATAACTATCAGCAACAGATGCAGGTATTTAACCAGCGCCAAAACGATTTTAAAGATCGGGATTTAGTTATGGTTAAAGTTTTGGCAACAGATAAAAGCTATGCCAATGGACAGTTAATAGATGAGTCTTCTGCTGCCAATTTGCGAAATCGCTTTGGGGTTGATAAAGAAAATTTTCGCGTCATTTTGATTGGCAAAGATGGTGGTGTTAAGCGCCAAGAAACTACACCAGTGCAAGCGACAGCAATTTTTGAGCAAATTGACGCTATGCCTATGCGTCAGCAAGAAATGCAAGAACGATAAATTGGCAAAGCAGTTGGTTTTATTGTTTAACACTAATGCAAGTACAGGCAATTGCCCTTTAAGCTAAAACACATTTAATTTGCATATTAAAATTTCCTCAATATCTTGTGGGGTGGGCATCTTGCCCGCCCTGATTATGCAACTTTAATGCTGATTAGCTTACTACAAATGCTACGCCAACCCCTAAGCGCAAACCTCTTACAGCACCAGAATTCTACAAGTTGAGTAAACTTAAGTGCAAACCTACAAGAGTATCTGCTTTTAAACCTGAGTTCAATGCTTCAAGTAGATGAGAACGATCATTAAAAATGCATATACTGCAATTATCAAGCAATGAATTTATTAGCTCCTGGTTTTAGACCTACCAGGAGCTTTTTTTTATTATCCATCTTAATAAAGGGAGTTCATCACAAGAAGTAATAGCGTTCATCCTCAAGGCTATTAGTAATTGCTTCTGTTGGTAGATTGAATGTCAATATTTGGATTGCTATTGTGTATTTGTCACTAAAAAACGTTTATCAAATAAAAACAATGAATATTCTTGCTTGGATTGTTTTAGGTCTAATTGCTGGTGCGATCGCAAAGGCTATCTACCCCGGTCATCAAGGCGGCGGAATTTTAGCAACAATTTTATTAGGAATCGTTGGTGCTTTTATTGGTGGTAGTTTGGGTGTATTCTTCAGTACAGGAAGCTTTGCTCTAGCGGCTCCCTCTTTGAGTATTCCCGGTATTGCAGTAGCAGTTCTGGGTGCCATTGTTGCAGTCTTCTTGTGGAACGCGTTAACTAGCCGCAGTGCTTTGTAATAAATTAAATTGAATTAACTAATTTAGAACTTACGCACTTTTTGTCTTACCTGTCAATGCGTAAGTTCTGTTTATCAACAATTATTGACATAATTTGCCGCTTGTCACACTGATAGCCTCAACATTATCAACCTGAATAATGTTGAGGCTATGATTTTATTTTGGATGCCCTATCTGTTGCAAACATTTTTTGAATTGGTATTAGAGAAGTCGTAAATCTCTGTCTTACAGACCTATAAGGTCTCTGGTAACAACAGCAACAGCGTGCTAAATCGCCAATTTTATACTTGTAATCTAACTTAACTTTGCTTGGAGCATAGGCGTAGCCCATCATAGGTATCGTCTGGAAGGATAATTAAAAACTTGGGTTAGCGATCGCAATCTCTTACTTGTACGTATTTTATCTAAAATAAAGTTATATTTAATACGTGAAAACAGTGGTTTACTAACAATAGTATTAAGTTCTTAAATACTAGTAATGTGTAAATAGATTAAGCTTGCCTCTCACCTATTTGCTATGGAATTTAATGAAGAGGTAGTTACGATTCCCAGTGTACAACTTTGATAACTGTCCACAATACTGTTGCATGTCTCAAGCTCATGGTAATATTATCTTACTGTCAGGGAGATATTATTTATACATCAATTTGTAACCATGCTGAAAGAGCTAGTTAGGTGCGCTACCTCCAAAAAACAAAAAATTATTCAACCTATCCAGGAAATCAACAAAAGCCCTAACGTGCAAAGCACAGAGCTTTTTAAACTCTGCTTATATAAGGTACTGAAGAGCTAGCTAAAGCTCTTTTTTAGGAATCATCATAGCCAGCAATAAAGGCATAAAACCCTCTTAGGATGGCAAAAAATTAGACAAGAGTAAATAGAAAAGTTTTGACATAATGTCAATAGTTTTTTGTATATGTAAAAATATCAAAAAGCCTAATTTGTCTTGTCAAGAAGACATTAGCATTGTGTGTTTTATTTAAATATTGATTCTCTTTGGGCTTGTTACCTATATATAAAAGTCCTATTTGATGAGTAAAAACTTAAGCTACTCGATCAAATCAGGCAAACACTTAAATTTAATAAATAATTTAGGACTGCTAGATAATCTCGATCTAGCAAAGATTCGATTATTCACAAAGTCAGTAAGAGTAACAGGAAACCATGAATATCATAGTTCGTTTGTTTGGAGCGATCGTTCTCCAAGTATCTGCGTTGGCTGCAATGTCTAGCATGGCAATGTCTGATGACAACCCCTTTCGCGTCAATACCCAACAGACTCCTGCTGTTTATCCACGAAAAACAACACAGCCCTTTCGCGTCAATACTCAGCAGACACCTGCTGTTTATCCACGGAAAACAACACAGAGGATTTGCTCTTTAGATCCCATTGAAGATTTATTACCTCCACCACAAACTAAGACAAGTAATTCTTTGCTTTCTTACCTTGCTGAACAGGGTTTTACACAAAATAAAGAGGGTTCCTGGGTCTGTTATGCGAACGATCCTAAAAAAGAAGGACGTTACTTTACTTTATTTAAGGTCAAACAAGTTAATAGCAGGCTCATAGCAAGTTCTTTCCTAGATGAAGGCAGTCTAATTCAAGGTCAGGAAAATCGTAGCTTGGACTTCTTTATGATGCTGATTGAGCATCATACGAATACTACTAAAGAGAATCGTCAAGGTATACGTAGATATCTACAAGCCTTCGTTTCCTTAGTTAAGGAAGGGAAGATCAAACCTACACGTCGTGGGTATCTTTTTGACCAACCAAACAGGGCTATGGTCTTGTATCACACACTCTCATCAGGAAACCTTAAAGGTACGGGAATCACGATCAACATTTATTTACCTAAGAGTTGAATTGGGAAAGTAGGGAAATAGGGGAGCAGAGGAGCAGGGGATAATGGCACTAAGAAAAGCCCAAAGGCTTGTGTCGTCTTGTTCCCAGCCTCCAGGCTGGGAATGTATCTAAAAGAGGCTCTGCCTCTTGTCAAGCTCCTGGAGGCGGAGCCTCCCAGAATGGGTTCCCAGCCTCTAGGCTGGGAACTAGTCAGAGCAAGGGCTGTATCTTTTCTTAGTGCCATTCCAGCAGGGGAGAAGTAGCAGTAAGTCTTTCCCCTCTGCCTCTTGTGCCCAATCCCCAATTAAATAGCTGTCGTTTAGTGGAGGTGCATCTTGTCTAAATCAATTGTTCAAAGAATTGCGATGCCGAAGGTAGTTCGCTTTGCAGCGATCGCATTTTCATCTGTTGCAGTAGTACTCACTACGTGTCAGTCTGCTTTTGCACAGCTAAATGTTGGACGCTATGGCATCCAACAAGGACTGGAGTCTGAGTATCTCCAGTACCAAATTAAGAACCAGAATTTGAGCCAGATGCGAGTCATTCCTGGATGTGATGTAGGATTTGGTCTGACCTGCAATAAGACTGGATCGGTAATCCAACGATTAGTGGAGTTAAACAATGGAACTAGTTATCAAAACCTTCTGATCCGAGCAGCCGGTGGGGAAAAAAACTTCCAGAATTTCGCTAGCTTCTACGGCAATAATCCTAATCTCTCTGCGGTTCCTTACGCCTCATTTTGGAGAAATGCATCCCCCACAATCATGGATGGATCTCAATACCTTCTTGGACAACCTTTTGGTCGCAATCCAGTAGAAGGACTCGGACTTGTAACCAAGCAGTTCTACTGGGCACCATACTCAGGAGTCAATGACTCTGTTAGCCTTCGTAATGGATTACTAGACCTGAAATTGTCATACGGACGACTGCTGTTTGAAGAGGCCTCAAAAATTTCTAACATTCAAGAGCAGATTCAGTCTCTAGGTCTGTCGCCAGAGATGACAAATTTTTATTTAGATAAAATCTCTACAGGCTTGGATGTGTTGAGTTCTGGAAATCAGAACCAACTCCAACAGAAGATTTTTGAAGTACTATCCTTTCCGTACTCCGAAGATGGTGGGGAACTCGGACGCCCCAATAATGCGATTCCAGCGGAATTTAATCAGCTCTTAGGAGAAGGTATCCCAGGAGATACTTTGCTGAGTGAAAATCCACTAGCGTTGGATGGAGAAACAATAGCTTTTGATGCTTTCCCTGGCTCTACGGGAGATGTCTTGGTACCAGACAGTTCTAATTCCTTTCCACTTTGGCCAATAATCGGCGTTGGGGGTCTTGGTTTAATTCTGCTTCTACTACTGAGTGGTGATAGTTCTTCAGCTCAAACACCTACACCTGTTTCTTCAGCTCAAACACCTACACCTGTTTCTTCAGCTCAACCACCTACACCTGTTTCTCCAGAAAATACACCTTTGTCTCTCACCAGTAAAGGCGAATGCGATCTGACTCCTAGTGGTAATGGTTCCAATCACACACAGATAATTGAGGTTCCGTGTAATGTTACTCCTCAAACCCCCACGGAAGTGAAGAAGGTAGTGGAGCCATCAACAATCAAAGCGCTTGTATTGCTAATTGTTCTACTATGGATAGTCCGTAACAAACACCAAACTTTAAAAATCCGTCATTCGTAATTATTTTACATCAAGGGATTTAGCAAAGAGTCAGAGCGCTAGTTTCCAGCGATGTCTACGAGCATCAGGCTTAGAAAGAAATAATTAACCACTTAGGGTAGCACAGTTAGCTGTGCTACCCTACCCGTGTAACTCATTCAAACGAGAATCGCTATTATTACAATTTTGTAATTCAGACAAAGGGAAAGCTGTCATATTGGGCTGGTGTAATTAAAACTATCAACTCTTTCCAATCTCAGCAAAACAAGATTGATTGTTATGATTATTCGTCAATTTCTAGCCTTGGCAGCCATTTCCCTCACGCTTGCAGCCTGTGGTCAAGCAGGTAGTAACCCGAATCTGACCGCCCAAAACCCCCTCAAGCGGGTGAGCAACCATCGCAAGGGAGGCGATCGCACCGTCAGATAGATTTTACAGCCGCGGCTCAAAAACTTGGTGTTACCGAAGCCAAGTTAAAAGAAGCTTTGGGAGTACCTACTAATCCAACCAATCTACCAGATGGAGAGCGTCGCCGTCCCGACCTAAAAGCGGCAGCTACAAAGCTTGGTGTTACTGAAGAAAAATTGCGGGAAGCCTTGGGAATTCCGGCACGTCCTCCAAGCAATTCTTCTAATTAATCAATTGCTTGTAGGAGTCGATCGCAACGACTCAATTGTTGTTTACAACCAAGGTGCATTCATAACCTATGACACTTAATTCTCCCCAACAAATTACACTCAAGCCTTTTAAAGAAGGTTTGATAAAAGGCAAACTGACAAGATGGCTGATGGGGTTATTGATACTCAGTTCACTCACTGGTGGTGGATACCTCCTTTACCGTCAGACGGTGATTTCCTCCACTCAGTCAGCCAGAAGCAAAATGCAGACAGTCCCAGTCAAGCGAGAAACCTTACCGATTACCATCTCAGCCAACGGTACTGTTGAAGCCAAACAATCAACCAACGTCAGTCCTAAAAGTTCTGGACAGCTAAAGAAATTGCTCGTAGATGAAGGTGACTCTGTGAAAGCGGGGCAAATCCTCGCATACATGGATGATTCAAATCTGCAAGGGCAACTAATTCAAGCACAGGGATCTCTGGCTTCAGCTCAAGCGAATTTGCAAAAGGCGATCGCTGGCGATCGCCTTTGCCGCCTCAAATCTATTTAAATTTCCCTTCGTGATTTCACTCTGGTCAATACTGTTCGGCTTTGGTTTAACGTTTGTCATTGGGTTACTGGCTGGCGTAATTCCGGCTCGTAATGCTGCTAGTCTTGACCCAATTACGGCGCTCAGAAGTGATTAAAACATTCTTGAACAGGACTTACGCAAAATCATGAAAAAACGAACCACAGAGGGCGCAGAGGACACGGAGAAATAAGAGTTTCAGAAAGCTCTTGCGTAAGACTGGATAATGTGCATAGCATGTAAAACCTGATGAAAATAGGATACTTTACCAGCCCTTTATGTAGCGTTTAGTTCGAGGAGCGTCCCGTAGAGAAGGAAAGGTATCGCCTGTTAATCTGCGGCCAATTCACTACATTCCACCAATTATCCAAATACTCAGCTCGACGGTTGCGATATTTTAGGTAATAAGCGTGTTCCCACAGATCGTTACCCATAATCGGATATGAACCCTCCATAATCGGGTTATCCTGATTTGCTGTGGTAACAATCTGGAGCTGCTTTTGAGGATTGCGTACTAACCAAACCCAACCACTACCGAAACGAGCTGCACCCGCTGCATTAAACTGTTTTTTAAAGGCATCAAAGCTGCCAAAAGTTTTGTTAATTTCTCCAGCGATCGCTCCTGATGGTTGTCCCCCACCTTGAGGACTCATCAGTTGCCAAAAAATCGTGTGATTTAGATGACCACCAGCGTTATTACGTACCTTTGTCCGAATAACTTCAGGTACGCTGTTCAAATTCACTAGTAAACCTTCAACACTTCTTTTTTGCAAATCTGGATACTGCTTCAATGCATCATTTAAGTTCTTGACGTAGCTAGCATGATGTGCATCATGATGCAATTTCATCGTTTCAGCATCAATCACTTTTCCTAGTGCCCCATAAGCATAAGGCAATGGTGCTAGTTGTGCGGGAGAAGCACTTAATGACCTATTAGGATAAGCTACAGTGGCAAACGGTCTAGTAGGTGTTGGTGTAGAAGTTTGTGCCTCAGCTATTGGTACTGGTTCGTGATAAATTAGCAGAATTGTCAACACAATTGTTGTGAAGAAAAAAACTATTTTTTTTCGCCAAAATCCGATCATAAATTGTAGCCTCAAAATCAATATTATTGGCTTATAACCCGATCGTAGACTGTTATTTTGCAGTTACATTAAGCCAAATATTATATATATTACCTTAGTTGTCAGTTAACTCAAACAAAATAAATCTAGCTGAAATTTTATTTTTAAAACCGAGAATTCAAACCTTGTAAAGAATAAATCTCTTGAATTAAGAATAATAATTATTCATACGACTCCTAATTTTATTATGTATGTGAGTCTCATTTGCCTGTATGAACATCTTGTTTACAGCATAATAGCTAGATTTTATCCACTATTTTAACTAGGCTACACTACTATAACTTTTCTATTATTTATTCACCTGATTTTTTTGCTTTTAATCTGTCTGTATATCGCTGCAATATTGCGGGCATCATCAATGCCACGATGGTGTGTGCCTTTTAATTCTATCCCCAACTCATTGAGAGCCTGTGCCATGCCAAATTTTTTAGATACGCCAAGATATTCTGAAAATTCCTCTTTGATATTTATGTGTTCTGAAGTAAAAGGATAAGGAAAATTATGAAACGCACAATCTTGAATAAATTGCTTTTTGTCATAATTGCCCCAAGAACAAAAAATATAATTGGGAAACAAATTAATCCATTCTTTGAAGCAAGAAATTGCCTCTAAAAATTTTGGTGCTTCGTCAACATCTTGCTGTCGAATACTAGTCAATTCTGTGCAAAAAGCTGTCAGTTGCGGGTGTCTCACAGGTCGGATGAATTGCTGAAACTCGGAATCAATTTCCCACGTTGCTCTATTGAGCATCACTGCACCGATTTCAATTATTTCCATTTGGTGACGGGGAATAGTCCCACTGTCACAGCACGTAGCTTCCAAATCGACTATCAAATAATAGTGGGATCTTTTTGTTTTCATATTATATAGAGTAATAATAATAATTAATACTAATAGTTATTTATACGTGGTTTTGACTAATTACACAATCACTATTGTAAGCTTATTGTATTTAAGGTACTACAAAAATGTGATGCCTACAGCCTTTTTGATTTATTTGAACTACAGCTAGCTGTAATACCACAACTTCGCAACTTAGGCAAAGGGAATTTAGATTGATGAAAAAGATTTAACCCAACGGAATTGAATAGCGATATCAAGGGCGATCGCAGCCAGCGCAAACCATAACAAACTTTCTGCCGCCAATACCAAAAAAGGCCAAATTGTGCTGTGAGAATTCCACCCAAGTTCTATTTGAGTTAATCCGCGCACCAAGCCAAAGGCTAACACGCCACCAGCTTTGAGTTGAGGATTTCGATCGGAGCGGATGATATAGCGGTAGGTGACACCAAATAGGAAACCAGTAAAAGTTGCAACTGCACCACTCACCCATAAGTGCCAATTAACATCACTTTGCAGACTTGCGAGTGTCTGAAAATACTTTGCCAGTACTAAAGTATTTAAAAGATTGGCGATCGCGAAGCTAAAACACATACATAATCCCCCAACTATTCCAGCTTTGAGGGATTCTATGCGTTCTGCCATTAATTGAGAATCTAAAGTTGGGTTCACTCTGTATAGAAGTTAAGGATTAGGTATTAGGAAAATTTTTCCTTACTCTCCAGTATGATAAATGCTTGAGCAGCTTTGTCATTAATTAAATACCCCTCTCAAGTGGGAATTTTGATGATAAACTCGGTTCCCATACCAGGTTGAGAATTAACTTCTAATACACCTTTGTGTTTATCTACAACTATTTGATATGCAATCGACAAGCCAAGTCCAGTACCTTTGCCAACACTTTTTGTCGTAAACAACGGCTCAAACAAGCGTTTTTTCAGCCGTTCAGGAATACCAATTCCATTGTCAGCAATCCGAATTATAACCAATTGTTCAGAATCTATTTCTGTGGTAATTTTAATTTGAGGAATTAGATTGCTCATTTTGCCTTCCATTATAGCTTCATCAAGGGCATCAATTGCATTTGCGAGAATGTTCATAAATACTTGATTCATTTGCCCTAGATAGCAATTTACCTCTGGTAATATTCCATAATTTTTAATAACTTCAATACCGGGACGATCGCCATTAGCCTTGAGGCGGTGTTGTAAAATAACCAGTGTACTATCTATTCCTTGGTGCAAATTAGCAGATATTTTGGCATCACTATCCGAGCGAGAGAAGCTACGGAGTGAACTAGAAAGATTTTGAATTCGTTCGCTTCCTATATGGAGTGAGTTCAAGATTTTTCCCATATCTTCGAGAACAAAGTTTAGATCCAAGTTCTCAATAGTTTTGGTAATTTTGGCTGTTGGGTTGGGATACTCTTGTTCATATAGTAGAAGCAACTCGGTTACTGCTGTAATATGTTCTTCCAAGGGTGGAATATTGCTGGAAATAAAATTGATCGGGTTATTGATTTCATGGCCAATACCAGCGATTAGCTCTCCGAGTGTTGATAGTTTCTCTTGCTGTACTAGTTGGACTTGGGCTTTTTGCAAAGCCCTGGTGCGATCGCTAACTTGTTGTTCCAAAGATTCAGTCAATTGTTTGAGTTGTAAATGTACGCGTACTCTTGCAATCACTTCTTCTTGGGCAAAGGGTTTCGGGATATAGTCTACTGCGCCAAGGGAAAATCCTTTCGTTTTGCTTTCCGTATCTGCTAAGGCAGTAGTAAAAATAATCGGAATGTTTTGGGTAACAGGATTAGCTTTGAGGCGGCGACAAGTTTCAAATCCGTCAATACCGGGCATTTGTACATCCAGCAAAATCAACTCTGGTTGATTGCGTTCGGCTTGAGCGATCGCACTTTCTCCATCGACTGCAACCCGAAAACGAAAACCCTCACTATTGAGTGCTTCACACAGGAGAGATAAATTTGTGGGATTATCATCCACAATCAAAATAAATCCGGTATCTGAGGTTTTAAGCATGATGAATTAACAATTGAAATTTAACTCAAATTAATTGATATATTGTTGAATAAAAGTTTCCAAACGTTTGAGTTGGAAATTACTAGCAAGCTGGACAATTTGCTGGACAAAAATGCTTAAATGCTCATCAGATTTAGAAAGTTCATTGGCCAGTTCCAAAACTTTTTGAATATCACCGTCTTGCGTTAGTTCGAGTAAATCTTGTAAAACCTCTTGCGTAGGATAAATCATCTCATTTGGTCGATCCAAAGCATCCGTACTGGTTTTTTTGATTTCATCTACTTTCACATCAAAAACCCATTCCAGCTGCAAAAACTGTCGTAGCATTTCCAGCAGCGTTTCAGCTTCTACAGGCTTTGGTAGAAATGCATTTGCACCTACATCAATACTTTTGTACTGGTCGGCTGCAAACACACTAGCTGAGGAAGCGATGACAGCAATCTCTTTAAATTGCTCAGACTGACGCAAACGTTCGATCAACTCAAACCCATTCAATATAGGCATCACTAAGTCAGTGATAATCAAGTCTGGTTTGTGGGCTAGAGTCTTTTCCCATCCTTCTTGACCCTGACTAGCTTCTACAACAGTAAACCCAACTGGCTCTAGTAAATTTACAATTACCGATCGATTTTCCCATTTGTCATCCGCAATCAAAATAGTACGGTTTTGTCCTTGATAACCAATAATAGTTCCTTGCTCAACCACTCTAGAAACCTTTGCCCAGTCTTTAGATTCTGGAAATTCTGCTTCAAACCAGAAAGTACTTCCTTTGCCAAATTCACTTTGGACTTGAATTTGACCACCCATCAACAAAACAATGTTTTGGCTGATTGCTAATCCCAAGCCTGTACCTTCAGATTGTCGTTTTTGATTTCCTACTTGTTCAAAGGGTTGGAAAATTTTCTGTGCTTGTTCAGGGATTATCCCCGCACCAGTATCTATTACTTCAAAACGAATTTTGTAGTTAGTTTGTCCATTAGTATTTAATTGTTGATTAATGACCTTAACTTTGAAGGTGACAGTACCTTCATTAGTAAATTTAATGGCATTACTAAGCAAGTTAATCAGTACTTGCCGCAAGCGTTTTTCATCAGTATGAATGCCCGTTGGTAAATCAGAATCGAGTTGGACGTGAAATGCGATCACTTTTTGTTCTGCTCGGATGCGGGAAATTTCAGTCACGCTATCTATAAAGGCAGGTAAATAGAAATCAACAGGATACAATTCTAGTTTCCGGGCTTCTATTTTGGAGAGATCCAGAACATCATTAATTAGGGTTAAAAGATGAGAACCACATTGATAAATGATGCTGACTCCTTTGCGTCCTTTCTCACTCAAAGATTCTGTGCGTTGGAGAATTTGTGTATAGCCTAGAATACCGTTAAGAGGTGTGCGTAGTTCATGACTCATATTGGCAAGAAATTCACTCTTGGCTTGGCTGGAGTTTTGAGCAACTTCTTCTGCAAGGCGTAATTCTTTTTCGATGCGCTTGCGCTCGACAATTTCAGTTGAAAGCGCTCGATTGATAACTTCTAACTGGGTTGGACTAGGTAGTGTTAGAGCTTGAGGCATGAGATAAAATAACGCAAATGCCGTATATATCGAAATAATGGCAGTTAGAGCTTTTAAACTACCTGCAAGCCAATAATTTGGATGCCAAAGCGTCCAAATATCCATCAAGTGTCCAGTACCGCAAGCAATGATAAAAGCACCAAATAACAAAAAGACTCCATTGAAAGGAACGTCTTTACGCTTATAAATAAAGTAAATCAGCAGGAAAGGAATAGAATAATAGGCTAGAGCGATCGTGGCATCAGAAATGATGTGCAGCGAAACTAATCCAGTTTGCCAGAGATAACAATGTCCGTGGGGAATAAAACCGTTGGAGTGGAAAGTATCGTTGAAAAATGTCGGCATGATATTAAGGGTTGCTGGATTGGAAATATATACGCATAGCCCTAGTATTCCCAAAGCATTAAATCAGAAAGCGCGATCGCTACTTTATTTATATTAGTTTTCATTATTACGTACAGCACTAAAGTATCAAAAAAAGATAGTATCTGGTTTACGGCCGCACGCAAAACTTGCAATCTTATTGATAAAAAAATCTCAGCCTGCCCAATCCCTGTATGATAAATATTAGAAACCTTTTGTAATTATTTGAAAAATGGGACTATGGAGATTTTGACACTAGGTTGGGTATCGTTGTTAGTTGTGTTCACTTGGTCAATTGCAATGGTAGTGTGGGGACGTAACGGACTGTAGAGGCATTGTGGAAAGTCCATTCTTGAGTATTTTGGCTTTATTTGCTGTAGTGCTGCTTGTAGTAGTCACTGGTGGTATTGGTTATTTGACCCTGGCAGATTGGCGCGATCGCCGTCGTCGAGATGAAGAAAAACGCACCACCCGCAGCGCCACTCCCAAGCGGCGATAGTTTTCTCGTGATTGAAAATCTTTTTGTAGGGACACGATTGTATCGCGTCCCTACATTGTTTTTATGACATTCCCAGGAAATAATTGTTACCTTTGCGATCGCAACGGGAATCATGAAATAGAAGACTTTCAATATTTAAAGTCCCACTGGGAATGGAAAACTCCTCTACTACTCAACCCATACAACCAAATTCAGAACGGCAAGAATCTCATTCAGATGTAACATGCTCCTTGCGTCAGAATGAGCAACAAAAAGCCTTATCTGGAGTTATTGCCCGTATTCGGGAGTCTCTAGACATAGAAACTATCTTCAAAATTACAGTCACTGAAGTCCGCCAACTTCTGAAAAGCGATCGGGTTGGCGTGTTTCGTTTTTATCCTGAATTGGCATGGGAAGGGGAATTTATCTATGAAGATGTGGCAACCGAATGGGATTCGGCACTATCAGCCAAACTGCGCGATCACTGCTTTAGTGAGGAGTTCGCAGGACTGTATCAGCAAGGCCGAATTCGAGCAATAGCTGATATTTATCAAGTTAATGCCAGTGATTGCTACATCCAGATTCTGGAAAAATTCCAAGTACGTGCCAGTATAATTGCCCCCTTGATCAAAGGTAAAGATTTATGGGGATTGTTGTGTATTCATCAGTGTGGTAATTCTCGACAATGGGAAGCATCAGAAATTGAGTTTGTGCAATTAATCGCTGAACATCTAGGGGTTGCTTTACAGCAAGCAGACTACCTAGAACAAGTAAAACTACAATCAGCAGAACTAGCACAAGCAAAAGCCAGAGAAAAAGCAGCCCAATGGCAGAAAACCATAGCCATCACCATTGAGAAAATTCGCCAGTCCCTAGATTTGGAAAGTATTTTCCACACAACCACCGCAGAACTTAGGCAGCTGCTAAATACCGATCGCGTGGCTATCTATCGCTTCAATCCCGATTGGAGTGGTGAATTCGTGTTTGAATCAGTGGCAGAGGGTTGGGTTTCCCTGATAGATCAACAGTCGCAACGCCCGGAATTGAAAGAGAACGTCAGCGAATGTAGCGCCAAACATTTAGCTAACCCCCCAGTCGCTGATACCTATTTACAAGATACAGAAGGTGGTAGCTTCAGCCGGTGTGAAGTGTACCGAATTTGTAATGATATTTACAATTCAGGTTTTAGTGACTGCTACATTAAAATTTTAGAGATATATCAAGCCAGAGCTTATGCGATCGTTGCCATTTACCACGGTCAGAAGCTCTGGGGCTTGCTAGCAGCATACCAAAATGCTGAAACCCGTTATTGGCAAAAAGATGAGGTTTACTTACTTACCCAAGTTGGCACCCAGCTAGGTGTGGCTTTGCAGCAAGCGGAATTTATCCAACAAATGCAGATTCAAGCAGCAGATATCAGCAAAGCTGCTGAAAGGCAAAGAGCGTTGGCGCACACAGTAGAAAAAATTCGTCAGTCACTTGAAATTGAAGCCATATTTAAAACCACTACTCAAGAAGTTCGTCGGTTATTAGAAGTGGAACGAGTCGCAATTTATCGCTTCTATCCTGATTGGAGTGGGGAATTTGTGGCTGATTCCATCGTTGATGGCTGGACACCAATGGTTAAGCCGCAGCCAGTAACAGAACGCGTTCTTGTACAAGGAAAACAAGCGGGTAAGTATGCACGTAATGAAGTTTTTGTACCCATTTCTCAGGGTGAAAAGCTGTGGGGATTGCTAGTAGCTTATCAAAACTCCCAGCCCCGTTATTGGCAAGATGAAGAAATCAACTTGTTAGCACAGGTTGGTGTTCAATTGGGGGTAGCATTACAGCAAGCTGAGTCCTTGAAACAGATGCAGGTGCAAGCCCAAAAACTGGCTAAAGCCGCCGAACGAGAACGGAAAGCAGCCGAAAGGGAGAAAGCTTTAGCCGCAACGGTAGAAAAAATCCGCCACTCTCTTGATATTGACACCATTTTTGCTACTAGTACAGAAGAAGTCCGACGGTTATTAGAAGTTGACCGAGTGACAATTTATCGATTCGGGACAGATTGGAGTGGCGAATTTGTTGCTGAGTCTTTAGCCGAAGGTTGGACACCAGTAAAGGAAATTGTACCTGCGATGTCTACGACGGGCTACGCCTACGCAAATGATTACTTGCAAAAAAACCAAGTAGGAGACTTTGCTAATGGTAAAACTCTGGTCATTAAGGATATTTATAGCACCGATGATTCTATTCCTTATATTGCCCTAATTGAACTCATGGAGGCTAGGGCATATATGATTGTGCCGATTTTTCAGGGTGAGAAACTTTGGGGATTGCTAGCAGCTTATCAAAATACCAAACCCCGTGATTGGCAAGAAGATGAGGTAGATTTGCTGATGCAGATTGGTACTCAGTTAGGGGTAGGACTTCAGCAAGCGGAATTACTCGAACAGACTCAACGTCAAAAAGAAGAAATCACCCAGACTCTTAAAGAATTGCAGGACACTCAAAGCCAGTTAATTCAAAGTGAAAAAATGGCAGGCTTAGGGCAGTTAGTTGCTGGCGTAGCACATGAAATTAATAACCCGATTAGTTTCATTTATGGGAATATCACTTATGTGACTGAACATACCGAAAATTTATTTAAATTACTGCGCCTTTATCAGAAACAGTATCCTAAGACAACAGAGGAAATTAAAAAGCAAGTAGCAGCATTAGATTTAGATTTCATTAATGATGACTTGCCCAAAATTCTTGCTTCAATGAAGATGGGGGCAGAGCGGATCTCTCAATTAGTCTTGTCGTTACGAAGTTTTTCTCGGCTTGACGAATCAGGAATGAAGCCCGTTGACCTTCATGAAGGTATCGACAGTACTTTGCTAATTTTACAACATCGACTGCAACCACAAACTAATTCTTTTGCTATTGAGGTAGTTAAGCAATATGGTGAATTGCCTCCAGTAATATGCTATGCAGCCCAGATGAATCAGGTGTTTATGAATATTCTCAACAACGCGATTGATGCACTGGAAAACTCAGCAATTAGTGGAAAAAAAATTGACAATCCTAAAATTTGGATACGTACAGAAGTCATAGAAGAGAATACTATATTGATTTGGATTGCTGACAATGGTTGTGGGATTACCGAGATTGTGCGATCGCACATTTTTGAACCTTTCTTTACCACTAAACAACCTGGACAAGGTACTGGTTTGGGGTTATCTATTAGTTACCAAATTATTGTAGAAAAGCACGGCGGTACTATCAAATGTGTTTCTGAACCTGGTAATGGCTGTGAGTTCTGGATACAAATTCCGATGAAACGGACAATTAGTTAGGAAAAAAATAGGTGATGCATTCTCTACGAGAGGCTACGTCAGAGGACACAAAAGAAAGAGGAAAAAAGCGATCGTTTATCATAATTTCACTAACATTAGTAATATAAGTTGCTCTATGAATTAATATGGAAACTAAAGAAATTCTCCAAGCACTCCCAAGTTTGAGCATAAGCGATCGCCTGAAGATAGCTGAATCAGCTCTGCAATTGGTTCTTCAAGAAAAAAACTCACTCACCAAAGATGAGCAAAAATGCCAATTAACACTAGCAGCAGTGACAGCTATTGCAGATTATGCACCTGGTAGTGAATTAGATATATTCTCTGACTTAGAGGGAGAAGACTTTTGCGACTATCCAGATTAAGACTTCCACAACTCAGGAAATTATGTATAGAGGTGAAGTCTGGTTAGTTAATTTAGATCCAACAGTAGGGACAGAAATTAGCAAAAAACGTCCTTGTATCATAGTCAATGATGATGCTATTGGGATTTTGCCTTTGAAGGTTATTGTCCCAGTTACAGATTTGAAAGAAAGATATGCTGTTAGACCTTGGATGGTGCGGCTGGAACCAAGCACAGAGAACAGTTTAGCTAAAGTTTCTGGTGTAGATACTTTTCAAGTACGTTCAGTTTCAGAAATAAGATTAGTCAGAAAACTAGGTCAACTCTCCGACTCAGAAATGTAACTTGTTTCTCAGGCATTAGCTGTTGTCTTAAATATTTCTCACCCAATATTTTAGTGATCGCACTGTGGAGATTTGGCGATCGCTTTTTTTAGCAATGTTGTTAAGTACAAATATACTATAATCTATAAACTAACTCTAATAAGCAGAAACCACAATATGTTCGGTAGTGTAAGTCCTAACCATTATTCCAGGGCACTGGCGTATCAAGCCGCTCAAGATGCAGCCCAATTAACTAAAATTCAAGCAGTGTGGGAAAAAGGTTTTATTCTTCCAGACTGTGATCCCAGGATCTGGCGGAAAGATCAATTTGGAAGATTGATAAATAGATACAAGTATGGAAAGCGTCAATCTACTTATGGATGGGAAATTGACCATATAATACCAAAATCTAAAGGGGGCAGTGATCGTATTTCCAACTTACGTCCTCTACAATGGTACATCAATATTGTCAGGCAATAGGTTAGATTCCTCTGTTGCTCTACCCCACTTACAATAAATTTTAACTGGAACAAGGTAAACAATGACTAAACGACCTAAGTCCGGAAGATGTGTACATTGTTTACAAAATGTGGAAGATTTGACAAGAGATCATATTTTCCCCTTTGCTTGGTATCCAGATAATACTCCTGAAAATTTGCAAAGATGGACAATTCCATCGTGCAAAAAATGCAACGAGGAATATGGCAGATTAGAAGAGGATCTACTATTGAGACTAGGTATGTGTATTGATCCTGAAGATGCAAAGTCAAGCGGAATTACAGATAAGGTATTGCGTTCAATAGATCCAGACTATGCAAATGATAGAACAGAAAAGCGAATAAGAGAAAGAAAAAGAGAGAAAATAAAAAAAGAAATAGTTAGATGGCAAGCAATGCCAACTATAGGTTTCCATCCAAATTTTCGAGTAGAAAGCAATGTTTACTATCCAGAATATCCATCTATACCAATATCAGTCGAGAAGTTAGAACGATTGTGTCATAAGATAGTTCGCGGTATAACTTATTTTGTTGATCAGACTTTTATAGAAAGCAATTTTGAGATTCAATTTTTTACTGTAGATGATAAAGCTGCTCAACCCATACTAGAAAAATATCAACAATATTTGGAGACATACGATCGTCCAGGTATTAAAGTAATACGTGCTATGACAAGTGACAATCCAGATGCTGGTTTTTATGCTATAGAAATATGGGGCAGATTGAAAATGTACGCCGTAGTAAAGCCAAATAAATTATCATGCTGAATGCTATAAATAGTTTATGAAAGATAAACACCAAAATCGAAATTTGCAAAACTCACTTTATTTGATTAAAAAACTTGCCTCAGAAGCATCACACTTCCAAGGCAAGCAAACTCTCTAATTTTTTCTTTACTTCGCGCCCTTTGCGCCCTTTGCGGTTCGTTTCTCTTAAAGTTGCTTCACTTCCGAAACCAACTTCGCCACCATATCCTTAGCACTACCAAAAAGCATCGTAGTTTTATCCTTGTAGAACAACTCATTATCTACACCGGCAAAACCCGTACTCATCCCACGCTTAATTACAATCGTCTGCTTCGCCCGATCTACTTCCAAAATCGGCATACCATAAATCGGGCTATTTGTATCACTCCGCGCCGCCGGATTTACCACATCATTTGCCCCAATTACTAAAGCCACATCCGCTTGATCGAACTGGGGATTAATATCATCCATGTCATACAACTGCGTATAAGGCACATTTGCCTCCGCCAGCAACACATTCATGTGCCCCGGCATTCTCCCAGCAACAGGGTGAATGGCATACTTGACATCAACGCCCATTTTTTCTAACTGATCTGACAATTCCCGGACGCTATGTTGCGCTTGGGCAACTGCCATACCATAACCAGGCACAATTACCACAGAACGGGCATAACCCAACATCATCGCTCCTTCTTCAGGATCGATACTGCGGACGCTTTGATCGGTTGCACCACCACTAGCAGCACCACCACCAGAACTAGAACCTGTACCAAAAGCGCTGAACAGCACACTAAATAAGGAGCGGTTCATTGCCTTACACATAATTTCGGTGAGGATTAAGCCAGATGCTCCTACCAAAGCACCAGCGATGATTAACATATTGTTCATCACCACAAAACCAGCCGCCGCCGCCGCCACACCTGACAAGGAGTTCAACAGCGAAATTACCACCGGCATATCGCCGCCACCAATGGGGATGACGAACATCACACCCAGCACTAAGGAAACAGCTACCACTCCCAAGAATATGGGTAAGCTATCTGGTGTAATGATTAAATAGACACTGCCTACCAAATAAGCACCCAGAAGCAACAGGTTAAATGGTTGCTGGAAAGGAAATGTAATCGGGGAACCACTAATTAAACCTTGCAATTTGGCAAAGGCTAGAAAACTACCTGTGAAGGTAACGCCACCGATTAACACGTCCAACAGCATGGAAATGTTCACATCTATGGGTATGGGTGCGCCAGAATCCAATAATCGCCAGAATTCGGCAACGGCGACTAATGCCGAAGCCGCACCGCCCAAACCGTTGAGCAAACCCACCATTTGGGGCATTTCGGTCATTTGGACTTTGTAGGCAACGATCGCACCAATTCCCGATCCAATTGCCAAGCCCAACAATATCATCTCGTAGTTCAACACATGCTGATCTAGCATTGTTGCCACAATTGCTAGTAGCATCCCCACAGCCGCTACGATATTACCGTTTCTCGCTGTAGCAGGCGATCCCAGCTTTTTCAAGCCCAGAATGAATAATGATGCAGCGACTAAGTACGTCAGCTGAATGCCAGTTGGTAAAAAGTCGCTCACGCCTTAATCTCCTTCTTCTTGAACATTTGCAACATTCTGTCTGTGACTAAAAAACCACCCACAACGTTGATTGTTGCCAGTACCACAGCAATCAAACCGAGAATTACTGACACACTTGTGTCCCTCGCACCAGCAGCAACTATTGCTCCAAGTACTGCAATGCCAGAAATCGCGTTTGAGCCTGACATTAAGGGCGTGTGTAAAGTCGGTGGGATTTTATTGATAACTTCAAAACCAATAAAAGATGCCAATACAAATACAAACAAAGCAGCAAGTAATGCCT
Source organism: Nostoc sp. PCC 9305 (assembly GCF_963920915.1). Classification (NCBI taxonomy): domain Bacteria; kingdom Bacillati; phylum Cyanobacteriota; class Cyanophyceae; order Nostocales; family Nostocaceae; genus Nostoc; species Nostoc sp. PCC 9305. Next base: position 17,747 of record NZ_CAWUDN010000029.1, on the reverse strand, counting down.
CTGTCATGAAATCAAGACTCCTTGTATAAGTGGGAATGGGGCATTGGGCATGGGGCATTCTCATTGTCCCCTTGTCTCTCCATTCCCTAATTAACCGCCGGTTGTTGAGTATTCAAAGCTTGTAGCGCATCCCGCACTCGTTGATTGCGAATTTCACCTGCATGGGTAACGCAAGCAGCATCAACGATGTCGTCGCCAAAGTCCACCTGTAAAGCTTTGTCTTTAATTAGCAGTTGAATCAACGATGTTACGTTCTTGGAATACAATTGGCTGGCGTGAATTGGCATTGATGATGGGAGATTGATAGGGCCGATAATTGTCACGCCGTTCCATACAATATCTTTGCCGGGTTCGGTGCAGGCGCAGTTACCACCCTGATCGGCAGCCAAATCTACAATTACTGAACCGGGTTTCATTTGTGCCACCATTTCTTCTGTAACTAGCCGTGGTGCTTGTCTCCCAGGCACTTGAGCAGTAGTAATCACTACATCAGAATTCTTAACGTGTTCGGCGACAACTTCTTGGGTACGTTGTTTGCTAGCCTCAGAAATTTCCTTGGCGTAACCGCCAGCAGCAACGGTTTCTTCGTCTAATTTGACTTCAACGAATTTTGCCCCTAAGCTTTGCACTTCTTCTTTGACGGCGGGACGGATATCAAAGGCTTCTACCACTGCTCCCAAACGTCTGGCGGTGGCGATCGCTTGCAATCCCGCTACACCAGCGCCCATAATAAATACTTTCGCTGGAGCGATCGTACCTGCGGCTGTGGTTAACATTGGGAAGTATTTCGGTAATGCAGCTGCGGCAATTAATACTGCTTTGTAACCTGCTAATGAAGCTTGTGAGGACAAAGCATCCATACTTTGCGCTCTGGTGGTACGGGGGATCATCTCCATACTCAAAGCGGTGACTTTTCGATTTGCTAGTTGCTGCGCCACAACAGGATTTCCTAACGGATTGAGGAAACTGACTAAAACAGCCCCTTCTTTTAACAAGTCAATTTCTGAGCGTCCATCTTCTCGTTCTTGCGGTGGACTGACTTTCAGCAGAATATCTGTTTCGCCCCATAATTTGGCAGTATCGCTGATGATTGTCGCTCCTGCGGCTTCATAGTCAGGATCGCTGAAAAAAGATCGCTCTCCTGCACCTGCTTCTACCCACACTTCCAAACCTTGTTTTACCAATCGGGCAACGATGTCAGGAATTAATGCCACACGACGTTCGCAAACTTCAATTTCTTTAGCAACTGCTATTCTCATGAAATCTCCTGAAGATAAATACTTAATCTCTGCCAAGTAAGTGATTGTCCAGATGATGCGTGTCCCGCACTCATAGTACTTAGGCAGGAACATCAGCCATGAATTTTACTTGTAGATTGAACCTTGAATCTTTCCTCTCCCACTCTTAGCTCTCCAGGCAAAGCCTCACTTTGCCGCTCGCAGATGTCATATTTTCAGATAGTTGCAAACAGGGTTACGTATTGCACATCCTAAATTGATTCCCAAATTTTGCATCTTTATCTTTAGCTTGTTTTCGGGATTGAGAAATTTTGGTATTCCTTTCTTATAGAGTAATATTGACCGGATTTTGAAAGCTTGATAATTTCCCAATCAAATTTTAATGATTACGACTTCGATTCCAATCCAACTTATTTTAATCAATTTAGCCCAACTTAACTGGCGATCGCCGATGGCACACCTCAATTTTTATAACAAAATTCTCAAATTTAGATACACTTATACATATTTATAAACACAATCCAACCCCTAACTGTGTTTATATCTAGTTCAAATTTGACCCAGCTTAGTAATCAAATCATGGCTACATAAGGGTAATGAAGTAAATTTAATATAGGTTTGTTTTAATACTAAGTAACTTTACTGTTGCCTAAACTTCAGGCAGGATGGCACTTTTTTTGGAAATTAAACGTCCATTGTCAGGAAGCCAGTAGTAAAGTTTAGTAAAGCATACTAACACACAGTCATTATTTAGATAACAGATTTATATTTTGGTAGAGGAAGCCCGATTATGCGACGTTTACTTTCTGCTTTAGCCGTGACTAGCTTTTTGGTTACTGGATTACCAGCCTTGACTTTGGCGCAAAGCTTACCTGGATTTACGCTGTTTAGCGGCGTCAAACAAGAAAATCAGCTACCCTTCCGGTTAGATTTTGGCGGACAAGCTAATGGTTGGGATCGATACATATTGAAGATTCCAGCCAAAAGAATGAAATTGGCAGTTGGTCAATTTGCCATTACCTACCCTGATTATTACAAAGGAACTTTTGACCAGAAAAAAATTGAAGTCCGAGTCAAAGGCAAAGCAGTTCCGCTTTCTGAGGTGAAGTGGGACAAAGAAGGTAAACTGATTAATATTTTTCCTCAAGAGCCAGTGCCAGCAGGTAGTGCAGTCGAGGTAGTGTTATCTAACGTGAAAAACCCATCCTTCGGTGGAGTTTACTATTTTAACTGTCAAGTGCTTTCCCCTGGCGATGTACCACTACTGCGCTACATGGGAACATGGATTTTAAGCATTAGTTAAGAATAGGGAGTAGGGATATAACCAATCGGCGATTCCCAATTCCCTAACAAAGTGATAAAATTAGAGATTGTGAGTTTTTATAAAAATCACCTAAGAGGAGAAGAGTATGAAAAGAACACTGGGCGGTACTAGCCGTAAGAGAAAAAGAACTTCTGGTTTTCGCGCCAGGATGCGGACACCAGACGGCAGAAACGTGATTAGCGCCAGAAGAAAAAAAGGCCGTCACCGTCTGGCTGTTTAGGGCATATCAAGCTAAAAGAGCATCTGTGGCTTTGCCCAAAACAAATCGGCTAAAATCCCGAAAGGATTTCCAGGCAGTTTTCCGAGAAGGAATTCGGCGTCATGGCTCTTATTTAACATTGAGAGCCTTAAAGCCCTTGTGTTCAATAAAACCTTCTTTGGACACTGCCACTCAGACTACGCAAGCAACTGACTCAAAGCTCCTTGCCAGCACGCGGATTGGTATTTCAATTAGCACAAAAGTCAGCAAAAGGGCAGTGGTTCGCAACCGAATCAAACGGCAAATTACTGCTGCTTTACATAACCTGCTGCCAAAATTATCACCAGGATGGCGGCTAGTATTTATTGTCAAACCCACAGCAGCAGAATCTAAGTGCGTAAGCCCACAATTTCTGCAAGAATTAGAGCAGTTGTTGGCACAAGCTGAGGTGTTCGATGGGAATTCGTGAAGATGTTTATTATGAAGGTGGCCCCCATGTTGGGGATTTAATTGTCAACCTGCTGATTGGGCTAACCGTTGTCGGGCTACCATTAGCAGTTGGAGCAATTGTCAGGGCATTGTGGCTGCGTTTCCGCATCACCGATCGCCGAATTACTGTGATTGGAGGTTGGCAGGGACGCGATCGCACTGACGTAATTTACTCAGAAATTGTCAAAATCGTCAAAGTTCCCCGTGGCATTGGCTTCTGGGGAGATATGGCGATCACCCTAAAAAACGGCAGTCGTCTGGAATTGCGTGCAATTCCCAATTTTCGCGAAGTCTATGACTACATCAACGAAAGAATTGCTGCGAAAAATCCCGAATTTAGCGCGACTGCAAATCAGTGATGGGAGCAAGGGAGCAGGGGGAGATGAACCAATGCCCAATTCCCAATGCTCCATTTAAATGTGCGGCTATCCGTAGCGAAAGATAGTCGCAGACAAGTCATGATTTAGATAAATTAGATTCAGTTTACAGTACCTCAGGTTGAATTCAGAATAATGGATTTTGGTATCGGCTTTCTCTCGAACAACGTGATGCTGCCAATCATAGATTTTTTCTATGGTATAGTGCCTAGCTACGGATTAGCGATCGTTGCTTTGACCTTGATAGTCCGCTTCGCGCTCTATCCCCTGAGTGCTGGCTCAATTCGCAATATGCGGAAAATGCGAATTGTACAACCTCTAATGCAGAAGCGGATGGCAGAAATCAAAGAGCGCTATAAGGATGAACCGCAAAAGCAGCAGGAGGAAATGGTCAATGTCCAAAAAGAATTTGGCAACCCTTTGGCAGGCTGTTTTCCATTACTAGTGCAAATGCCGGTGTTATTAGCGCTATTTGCGACTTTGCGGGGTTCGCCTTTTGCAAGTGCTAACTACAGCGTTAACCTGCAAATTCTTCCCGCAGAACAAATCGAACAAATTCAACCGCAAGCCTTTGCCACTGCTCCTCAAAATATTTATGTTGCAGATGGAGAACACGTTAAAGTAGCTGCCATTCTTCCCAGCGGAAGTAAATTAGCGGTGGGAGAACAAACCAAGATACAGTATCAGACTGTTGAAGGTAAACCATTTCAGGTACTCTTAGCAGAACACCCAGAAAATAAGCTGATTCCTGATTGGAAAATAACCAAAGGTGAAGATAGGATAAAAATTGATGCCGAGGGCAATGTAGAAGCCTTGCAACCAGGAGATGTCACCATTCAAGGAACAATTCCTGGATTAGCAGCAGAAAAAGGCTTTCTATTTATTGATGCTTTAGGCAGGGTTGGCGCACAAGATCCAGATGGCACAATCCACTGGGATATCGTTGCCATGATCGTCTTCTTTGGGATCAGCCTTTATGTTAGCCAAATGCTTTCCGGGCAAAATTCCAGTGGTGGCAATCCGCAGCAGGATACAGTTAACAAAATCACCCCCGTCATCTTTTCTGGGATGTTCTTGTTCTTCCCCCTACCAGCTGGGGTGCTGATGTATATGGTGATTGGTAATATTTTCCAAACCGCCCAAACTTATCTTCTCTCCCGCGAACCTCTACCAGAAGAACTGCAAAAAATCGTAGAAACTCAGGAGAAAGAAGCAGCAGTCACAGAACAAAAAGCATTACCGTTTGAACCAAAAAGTGCCAAGAAAAAGGCTACAGGGGGATCATGAGCGACATTCCGATGCAGCGAGGTCAGCAGTGGTTAAAAACCCTGCTGGAACTCACTGGAATACCTGCTGAGATTCAGGGTCATTTAGAAACTGCCCAATCTCAAGACGGCGATTCTCCAGAACCAGATAACTACTGGTTGACTATTGACCAAACCAATTTGACCTCAGAACAAATCCAGGTGTTAATTGGTGCTGATGGTTCTGTGTTAGATGCGATTCAGTATCTAGCAAATTCGGTTCTAAACCTTAGCCAACCCCCGGAAGAACAAGCCTCTTACACCATTGAGTTAAATGGCTACCGGGTGAAAAGAGAAGCCGAAATTCGCGCATTAGCAGAAGCCGCAGCCGATGAAGTGCGCTTTTCTGGTAGAGAAGTAGAAATCAAATCTCTTAGTTCTGCTGAACGGCGTCAAGTTCATACCTTTTTGAAGGAATTTGGAGATTTAGAAACCTTCAGTCGCGGTAAAGAGCCACATCGTCATCTGGTTGTCTGTCCAGCTTCGTTGGAAGGAGTTGGGAGTTAGGAGTTAGGAGTTATGAGTTTGGAGTTAATTGAAAACTCATAACCATATATAATTTCAAAATTTCTCTTGTTCTTAAGGGATAAAATAAAGATTCAGTATCAGTATAATTGCTGGTAATCGAGATAAATTTTAGTGAGGATGTCTCACGAATCCTATGGACGCAATTTATATTCCGCAGCTAACTCAAGCCCCGGAGCGGACAGAGGAAGTTCAGGTTAATGAATTTCTGCCTGGTCTGGAAACTTTGACACCAGTTCGCGGGCACGTGCGCGTGCAGCATCATGGTAATTACTTGCAAGTGTCTAGTCAGGCAGAAACAATTATTACTTGTACCTGCAACCGCTGTTTGCAGCAATACAATCGACGTTTAGGGCTTGATACGAAAGAAATCATCTGGTTAGACGAAACTGCAAATCAGGCAAATGACTTGCCCTTAGAAAGGGAAGTAGTTATGGAAGAGTTGCTGGAAAGCTTACCGCCCGATGGTTATTTTTATCCCAACGAATGGCTGTATGAGCAGATGTGGTTGGCAGTACCACAACGGCAACTGTGCGATCGCAATTGTCCAGGTATTCCAGTAAGTACTACTGTTGAGAGTTCTGATAGTTCTGAAACTCCAGTTGATAACCGTTGGGCTTCTCTGGAAGCACTGAAAAAGCAACTTCCGGGCTAATAGCTTATTGCTTATGCCTAAAATTCTGTGATTTCCCGCCCGTGCGCAGTTTACCGCCGTAGTCATCGCTTTCGGGAATATTAACTCGACAGAGACAGCATGGGTGGTAAATATACGAGGCTTGTAAGATGCGATCGGAAAGTTTATGTTTACTATTGCATCTCGGCTCGACATTACACAAATATTCTGTGATATAGATGACTTCTGTAAGCAGTAGGAAAACTTATGGCAACAAATACCACTTTTACAAGGCATCACCGGAAAAATTAGGGTGACTGACCATCAATAACATTTAGAAAATCTTCAGCTGTGATAATCGGGCAAGAAAAATTATCTTTTAGACTGAGTAAATCGCGATCGCCCGTCACGAGATAATCAGCCTCACTGACCACAGCCAAAAGTAAAAAAGGCACATCAAACGGATCGCGACATTCAGGAATTACAGGCAAGCGGCCGGGCATCGCTACAGCTTCACAAAAGAGTATGTAATCCGATAGTAAATCTTCTTGCTCAGTTGGCGTGAGCTTAAACTTTGGATAAGCCAGCACTCGGATTAACTCAGTTGTTGTCGCTTTAGAAACCAGGGGAGTGAAGAGATCGTCCTGCCATGCCAAACGAAGCCTAGATACTCTACCCCCAAATATCAGCGCCGAGATGATGATATTAGTATCAATTACCACCCGTGGACAAGCCATTACGATTGACGCGCCCAAGCCACTGCATCAGCCACATCCTGCTCACTCAATCCTAAATCCGCCAGCTTAGATCGAACCGCATCAGCCCGATGAATTTTTACAGGAGTCAGAATAATTTGCCCCCCCTCCACCTTTACCTCAAAATACTCAGCCTCACCGATTTCACGAGTAATACTTTTAGGCAGCGTTAGTTGATTTTTAGAAGTTAACTTGGCGAGCATGACTTGCCTCCTAGCCTTTGCTATCAAATGTAAGGATTCCTTACTTGAGTATATACATCCTACCTTACTAAATCTAAAAACTTCCCAGGTTTGGTAACAGAACATTAAGAGCATCTTAACCAAGGCGATTTCCCGCCCGTGCGTAGTTTACCAACCTAGGCATCGCAATTGTCCAGGTATTCCTGTAAATAGTACTGCTGAGAGTTCTGATAGTCCTGAAACTCCAGTTGATAACCGTTGGGCTTCTCTGGAAGCACTGAAAAAACAACTTCCAGGATAATAAGACGCATTACAGTGCATCACTTTTCAGTTTAAGTTTTACAACTTATGCAGTAATTTACTAAGCTAATCTATGACATTTCCATAGAAACCCGGTTTCTCTAAAAGACCGGGTTTTTTCGGTTTTACTTGGCAAAATATGTGAAATTGCCAATAATAGAATTAACTTAGTCAATAAATAATACAAAATGTTTATCAAGAAGCTGCAAGTATTTAACTATAAGTCATATCTCGACTCTGGCCTAATGGAATTTTCACCAGGTATTAATATTATTGTTGGGCGAAATAATGCAGGAAAAACATCTTTACTTGAAGTACTATCACTTAATTTTGATAATTATCCTCATCAAAGTATAAAAACATTACCAAAAAAGGTTTCTATCTTAAAAGAAAACAAATCTAGAGTAGAAATTATTTGGCAGATTCAGACGGAAGAAGTACGAAATTTTATAAAACATTGGTCTCCTAATATTGGAATACCTGAACCCAAAAAGGTGTCTTTTATTGGTTCTGAAAATTATCAAGAAGATGATCTAAATCCACAACAAATAGTTGATGAAGAAGACTATTATTATACATTGATGGTATATCTAAATGAAGCATTAGGCAACTTTAAAAATAAATTAGAAAATCAGAAGTTATTGGAAATAAGAATATCTTTATACTCTAATAGAGTAATAGATGATAATAGTTTAAAAAAATTACTTAATTTTGAGTCATTTGAAGCAAAATTTAATAGTAAAGTTTTCTATAGAATTGAATCTGATGAATTAGGAGAGATTTCGCTCTCATTAGATGTTCAAACGCAAGAAGATGATGCTGATATAGTAAAACCTCGTAAGTATGAAGCAGAAATCTATAAAAGCATAGGTTGTAAGATATTCAAAACATTTTTAAGTTGTATTTATAGATTTCAGGCTGAACGTTTAAATATTAGTATTTGCAAATGTGAAAGCAAAGCTGATATAAACCTAAAATCAAACGCTTCTAATCTTGCAGAAGTACTCTTTATATTGCAGGGTAAAATTCCAGGAATGTTTGCTCAGTTCAATAAATTAGTTTCAAATATTTTACCGGAAATAAAATGGATATCTGTTGTAATGAGAGATGATAAAAATGTTGAAATCCTGGTTTGGAATACAGATAATCTTCACAGAAATGATTTATCACTTCCTCTTTCATCCTGTGGAAGTGGAGTTAGTCAAGTACTAGCCATTTTGTATATTCTAGTTTCTTCTGAAGAACATAGAACATTGATTATTGATGAACCACAATCTTTTTTACATCCAGGTGCAGCTAAAAAACTTATAGAAACTATTAAACAGTTTTCGCAGCACCAATATTTTATTGCTACTCATTCGCCAGAAATTATCGCATCTGCGAATCCATCTACTATTATCAAGCTTCAATATCAAGATTGTGAAACAACTGCATCAGTAATAAATCCAAAAGAGATAGAGTCACAAAACGAAATTTTAGCTGAACTTGGAGTTAGGTTATCCGACGTTTTCGGTGCTGATAGTATTCTCTGGGTGGAAGGACAAACTGAGGAAAAATGTTTTCCACTGATATTGGAGAAAGTTGCAAGAACAACATTAATGGGTATTAAAATTTTATCTGTCAATAGCACTGATGCTCTTTTGGATGGAAAACGGTCTGACCTTGTTTTTGATATTTATAAAAAACTCACAACGGGAGCAACTCTATTTCCGCCAGCCATTGGATTTATATTTGATAGGGAGAGTAAGACAGAAACAAAGATTCAAGAACTAAAAAAGAGAGGTGTGACTTTTTTACGCCTACCCATGTATGAAAATTATCTACTTTACCCTGAAGCTATATCAGTGGTAATAAATGAAGAAGCTACATGGCTAGAAACACCTATCAGTATTACTCAGATTCAGGAATATCTTGACAAAATTAAACAAGGAAAATCCTATCTGCTTCAAGGTAGAAAAAGAGAAGAAGTTTCAGATAATAATTGGTTATCTAAGATTCACGGTGCAAATATACTTTCAAGTTTATTTCAAGAATTCTGTGAGAATAAATTGGAATTTAGAAAGACTAAACACTCTAAAAAGCTTACAGAATGGCTAGTTGAGAATAAACCTGATTTATTGTCTGAATTGGCTGAAGAGTTAGGAAATTTTTTACATAAAAGTCAGTAGTTATTTTTATACTGATTATCTAATCCCAATTACCACAACCGAGCGATCGCTCACCCTTGAGGAATATCTCACATAGAGCGATCGCACTGGCAACCGCTATGAACTGGTAGATGTTGGTTTTTTAGTTGTTAGAGGCGATACAAACCTGAACAATGAGAGAAGAACAAATAACCACAGCTATATATGAACTTCCGTGAAGAGTTTAAACTGCTGCTACGCGCCCGCTACCCTTTAATTTATATTCCCACTTATGAAGAGGAGCGGGTAGAAGGAGCTATCCGGGAAGAAGCTACGAATCAGGGAAATCGCCCAGTGTATACTTGGGATTTCGTCGATGGCTATCAGGGAAACCCCAATGATGTTGGTTTTGGGCGGCGTAACCCGTTGCAAGCTTTAGAATTTATCGAAAAATTACCAGCTTCCGCACCTGCGGTATTGATTCTCCGAGATTATCATCGCTTTTTAGATGATGTAGCGATCGCTCGCAAACTTCGCAACCTGTCCAGACTTCTCAAGTCGCAACCCAAAAATATTGTCCTACTGTCACCACGCATCGCCATTCCTGACGACTTAACCGAAGTGCTGACAGTCGTCGAGTTTCCCTTACCGGCCGCCCCAGAGATTAAAACTGAGGTAGAACGCTTATTACAAAGTACTAGTAACTCACTTTCTGGCAAAGTTTTAGATGATTTGGTGCGTTCTTGTCAAGGGCTTTCGATGGAACGAATTCGCCGGGTTTTGGCAAAAGCGATCGCTACCCACGGGGAATTGCAACCAGAAGACGTGGATCTAGTTTTGGAAGAAAAGCGCCAAACTATCCGCCAAACCCAAATCCTGGACTTCTACCCCGCCACTGAGCAAATTTCTGATATTGGCGGACTGGATAACTTGAAAGACTGGCTGATTCGGCGGGGAGGTTCATTTACTGATAAGGCGCGACAGTACGGATTACCGCACCCCCGTGGTTTAATGTTGGTGGGTATTCAGGGAACTGGTAAATCGTTAACGGCAAAAGCGATCGCTCATCACTGGCATTTACCCCTGCTACGCTTGGATGTGGGAAGGTTATTTGGTGGTTTGGTAGGTGAATCAGAATCTCGGACTCGCCAAATGATCCAAGTAGCTGAAGCCCTCGCTCCCTGTATTTTATGGATTGATGAAATAGATAAAGCCTTTGCTGGGCTTGGTAGCAAAGGTGATGCCGGAACAGCCAGCCGGGTGTTTGGCACTTTTATTACCTGGCTAGCCGAAAAAAGCTCACCCGTGTTTGTCGTCGCCACCGCCAACGACATCCAAGCATTACCACCGGAAATGCTCCGTAAGGGACGATTTGATGAAATTTTCTTTGTGGGTTTGCCCACTCAAGAAGAGAGAAAAGCAATTTATGATGTTCATTTATCCCGACTGCGCCCCCATAACTTGAAAAGTTATGACATCGATAGGCTAGCTTATGAAACGCCCGATTTTTCTGGAGCCGAGATTGAGCAAACTTTAATTGAAGCGATGCATATTGGATTTAGCCAAAACCGCGACTTTGCTACCGACGACATTTTAGAAGCAGCTAGTCAGATCATCCCCTTAGCACGAACTGCCGTAGAGCAAATTCAGCAACTCCAAGAATGGGCTGCTGCTGGGAGAGCGCGTTTAGCATCTAAACACAGTCCTTTGAGCGAACGCCTCCGGCGCACTACGTGAAGCCAAAATAAATGTAGAGGCGTAGCACTTCTATGTCTCTACAAAGGTTTTGGATAACGCATATTTAATTTCACCAGATGTCTATTCAGCATAGCTACAATAATCAGTTAGTCAAAAGTCAATAGTTAATGATGAATTATTATGGACTATTGATTCTTATACTGATGGGTTACTTGCTTCTCTACTCGTAACCCTTGAGAGCCAGTTAAACAGCACTCTCCTCAATGGGGAAAATACGCAGATGACTGGCTCACCTTCACCCTTGACTCTTGATAATCAGGTTTTAATTATGTTGTCTGGCTTCACAAAGTTTATACTGGGTTTTTTCTTAGCGATCGCTGTGCTAGTAGGTGGCGGTGGTGCAATTGCACTCTATTTTATGAATCGCACCGGCATAGCCCCTGCCAAACCCATTTATTCCAATGATAGTCCTTCGGTGAAAGCCCAAGCTCCTAAAAAAACTGAGCCTGGAGGAAGTAAGCCCGCCCTTACACCTGGGACATCTACTCAATCGTCTCCAAGCTCAACCCCTACTCCCACAGAATCACCAAAGGCTACCCCATCATCAAAACCATTACCAGCAGGAGCTTACCAAGGGCGTGTTAGTTGGGCTGAAGGCTTGAGTTTGCGATCGCAACCAAATCAAGAAGCTGAAAAGATTGGTGGGGTTGGTTTTAATCAAAAAATTATTATTTTGTCAGAAAGCGAGGATAAAGCTTGGCAAAAGATCCGTTTGGAAGGTAGCGAACAAGAAGGTTGGGTGAAAGCAGGTAATACTGAAAAAGTTGATGAACAATAGGTATGGGGCATGGGGCACAAGAGGCAGAGGTGCAAAGGGGCAGGGGGGCAGAGGGGAAAAACTTACTGAAACTTCTCCCCTGCTCCTCAATCCCCACTCCCCAGGACACTTACTTGTAAAGAATCATACGAAAAGTAATTCTTACATATAGCTAAGTGGTATACTTTTTTATAGTCATTAACTTTAAAAAAGCAAGTGAAAACAGGGGTAGCTAGCCATTTAATCAAGCTTGCCTCAGTCTACGAGGCATCCGAAAGCATCAAGGTTGTTCCTATCGTAGTTAATTTTAAATTTTTAAATTGGAAAAAGTTATCGACTGTTGCTGCAATGCGTCTTTTGTCTGTGGCTCTGATTACGGGGCTTCTGAGTATTGCTGGAGAAGCTTTAGCACTTCAGAAAATAGGAAGTAATGGGCCTGAAGTTAGCAGTAGCCAGAGATGTTTAAAAAAGTTAGGCTATTTTAACGGCCCAGTGACAGGTAAGTTTGCTAGCTTGACTCAAAATGCTGTAATCAAATTCCAGCAAGCTAATAGAATATCGGCTGATGGAGTTGTGGGTATTAGTACTCAACGAGCCTTGCAGCGAGCGTGTCAAAGTAGAAGTTCTAGTAGAAATATCGGTGGCGCATCGCGATCGCCAGTTGGTGAATATCCTACTCTTTCTCAAGGCAAAACTGGTGCAGCCGTCACAAGATTACAACAGCGTCTACGGCAGTTAGGCTACTTTAATACTAATCCCACTGGAAATTTTGGACGAATTACTAAAGATGCTGTGATTGCATTTCAGCGAGGTTATCGCATAACTGCTAACGGGATTGTGAATCGACAAACTTGGAACGCACTAATGGGTTCCTCTCCGACTCCAGGAAGATCGAGTCTTTCCACTCAACAAGTGAGAGAACTCCAAGTGCATTTGCGGCAGCTAGGTTATTTAAATGCTGATGCCACTGGGAATGTTGGCCCAATGACTAGAGAAGCTGTAATGGCATTCCAGCGAAATAATGGACTACCTGTTGATGGCATTGCTAATGCCCAAGTTTTGGACTCAGTGCGTAGAGTCTCTACTGGTGGTATTCAACAACCAGGTAGAAATTATCTAACTGTAGGCGATCGCGGAGAAAATGTCAGAGTAGTTCAAGAGCGTTTGGCGCAGTTGGGTTTCTCTAATACTAATCCTGATGGACTTTTCAACGATTACACCAGACAATCTGTGGTTGCATTCCAGCAACATTCTCGAATTAATTCTACTGGAAATGTAGATTGGCAAACTTGGGAAGCGTTGGGGTTGAATGGTTCAACTGGGGGGGATTATACTCAAAATAATGGTTATGTATTAGCTGACACTAACCGCTATGCTTTACCTCCTGCCAATGACAATGTAGTACCTATTACCAATGGCAATACATTAGTTGCTAATAATCCTTACAGAGTAATAATTCCAATTTCTAGTAATGATACTCTGAGTAAAGTGCAACAATATATACCCAATGCTGTCGCAGAGCAATCCAATTTAGGGGATTATGTGAATGCTGGAGCATTTAGCGATCGCGCCCAAGCAGAAACGCTAACGAAAAAGCTCCGCTCATTAGGTCTGGATGCACGGGTAAAATACAATTAACTAATTCGTAATTCGTAATTCGTAATTCGTAATTAAATTGACAAGCTCAACTGTGAACCTTCTTGAGTTTTATTGACTTCAATGCGGGCTTGGAAGGCTTCTTTGAGATGGGGCATGTGGGTAACAGTGAGGATGCAAGCAAAATCGGAAGCGATCGCATTAATCGCGGCAATCAAGCGATCGCATCCTTCAGCATCTTGTGTACCAAAACCTTCATCCACAATCAACAATTGCAACGCCGCCCCCGCCCGTTGCGCTAATAATTTTGCCAGGGCTAAACGGATGGCAAAGTTAATTCTAAATGCTTCTCCACCAGAGTAAGTTTCATAAGATCGCGTTCCTCTAGAATCAGCGATTAAAATATCTAAGGTGTCTATCAGCTTGGCATTTTTCTTGGTTGATTTAGCACTACGCCCAGCTTTTTGAGTAATAAATTGTACATGAAATTGATTACCACTCAGCCGCGAAAGTAGTTGATTTGTCTCGGCTTCTAGTTGTGGCAACACATTCTCAATCATCAGTGCTTGGATACCATTTTTACCAAAAGCTTGCGCTAATTCCTGATAGACACGATATTCCTGCTTGCAAGATTGTAATTGCTGCTGCTGTTGTTCGTACTGAATTTGCAGCGTTTCCAGTTGAAGCGCCAGTTGTTCTAAACGCCCCAACTTTGTAATTTGCTCATCGAGTTGCCGTCTGCGTATTGCTAGCTGCTGCTCTAAAGCTTGAATTTGGGCAGAGGGGTTAGCTGTTGCTTGTAATTGCTGAATAATACTCTCGATTTGTCCGCCGAGTTTTTGCCGCTCGGTTAATCTGGCGCTTCTGGATTCCTCTAACTCTTGCAATCTCGTTTGGAGTTGCGGATACTGCTGCTGGGCTGATAGCAGTTGTTGATACCGCAAATGCCAAGATTGAGCTTTCTTTGCAGCCATACGCAGATTGTTGTGCTGCTCGGAACTGTAGCCAATTTCAGTAATGTGACGCTCAAGAGCCGCGATTTGTTTAGCACATTCAGAATCAATCTGATCTTGTTGGATTCTGGCTTGTAATTGGGCAATTTGGGATTGAAGTTCTGGTTTTCGGGCTAATAGTTGCGCTTGTCGCTTAGTTGCATCTTTAATTTGCCCTTGTTTAATTTCTGCCCATCGCCACCGCTCAACTTCACTCCGGGCGAGGGCGTGGTCTTGTTCACTATAATTAACTTGTTGCAGATATTGGTCTAGCTGCCGGAGTTCGGCTTGTTTATCGGGAGCGTAATCACCAGCTTGGAGCGATCGCTCCAAATGCTGTTTTTCAGCAGCAATTTGTTGTAACTGCTGTTGCACATCAGTTGTCGCTTCTAATTGTGCTGCCAACTGTCCCCGTTGTTCGCGTAAACCATCATAGCCCGCCAATTGTTGGGATATATCGCGATATTCCTGCCTAAGTACCTGAATTTCTCGGTCAGACACAGCCATTTGTTCGCGCACTACCCAAAACTGCCCTTGAGTATCTTCTAACTCACTCTGGGTTTTTTCCACAACCCGACTCCAGTGATGTTCGTCTAAAGGACGTTCACATAATGGACAAAGTGCTTCAGGATTTTGGAGCATTTGCAATTTCTGCTCTAATTCTCCCAGCAATTTTTCATAATCCCGTTGATGAGCTTGCAGACGTTCGATAAAGTGCCGCCTTTCTTGCCCCTTTTCTTGGACTCGTTGCAGATAAACCCGCTTTTTCTCCAGTTCCTCAATCTGAATTGCTACATCCATCACCGCTTGTTGTAGTTGCGGTTGGCGGCCGTGCTGGCGTTGCAATTGGTTCTCAGTACTTTGGAGTTGTTCGAGTCGCGCTACCAAACCAGCATGAGTGCGATCGAGTTGGTTTTGTAAAGTCGCTCGTTGTTGCAACAAGGGAGTCACTTGCATTTGCAGTTGATCTAAACGAGCAACATGGTGACGGGCTGCGGTTAACTGTGACAAAGCAGCTTCTACTTCACCTGATTTAGTCAGAGTTTGCTGAATGTCTCGCTCTTGTTGTTGCAAAGCTTCTAGCTGGGCTTGGGCTTGTTGCAGCTGCCGTTCGATTTCGTGAATTTGTTTGGTAAGCTGTTGTTGCTTTTGTTGGCGATTCTGTTGGGCGCGGGTATGTTCTTCAAATTTGACAGCAAAAGCTTCTTCTTGAGATTGTAGACTTTGATATTGGGCGTATCCAGCTTTAATCTCAACTTCTTGGTGTAATATTTTTTCTAAATCTGATAGCTGAGAGCCAATTGCAGATTGTTCTTGTTGGAGGCGATCGCAATCTTGGGTAAGATTTTGGTATTGCTGCTTTATAAAATTGAGTTGTTGTTCCCAATTTTGGCGCTGGTGCTGGACAACTTGCAAACTTTGCAATTGAATATTATCAAAAGCTTGTACCTGTTGCAGTTGGTTGAGTTCGGCTTCTAACTCCACTCTTTGCGCTTGGGTGATTTCGCGTTGTTGCAGCTGAATTTTTATCGACTCCAAAGAACGCTCTAACTCTACTGCCTGGGCTTTAAACTGACGAGAAGATTCCTTTGCCCGTTCTTCCAAATCATCATACTGATTGAGTTTCAACAACTCCGCTAAAATTTCTTTGCGTTCTGTGGGACGCTTGAGCATGAATTCATCTGCACGACCTTGACGTAAGTAGGCAGAATTAATAAATGTATCGTAATCGAGCTTGATGTGTTCTAAAATCAAATCTTGTGTCGCTCTTACCCCTTTGCAAGTGAGTGAGCGAAACCCAGATGGTATTTCTATTTGAAATTCAAGGACGCTAGTACCTCCCCGAATTCGGGTACGAATCACCCGATATTTTTGCTGGTTACTTTGGAAAGTAAAATCAACCCGAACTTCTTTTGCACCAGAATAGATGACATCATCTTCAACAGTGGCACGGCTTTCACCCCAAATTGCCCAAGTGATTGCTTCTAAAAGGGAGGATTTACCCGCACCATTGGAACCACAAATACAAGCCGTATGCAAACCGCCAAAATCTAAAGTTGCATCACGGTAACTGAGGAAGTTTTTGAGGATAAGTTGTACTGGGATCATTCACGCTATAGCGCCACATCTACTTTTAATAATTAACAGTACAGATGCACTGTTTGTTAGTTTAGCTATCTAGATATCAGGTTTCTAGTCTTGAAGACATCAAATTTACAAAAATTTACAATACTATCAGTCAATTTTTCTTATTGCATGAAAAAGTTTTACTGTCTTCAGAGAAAAATGAAACTCTCCAGGAGGCTTTTGTTATTTCTTTCTGTTGTCTGAGAAGAAAACATTCTTTTTTGATTTGTGAGAATTGAAAGTTACAGATCCCTGACTTTTCAAAGAAGTCGGGGATCTTGTCTCTTACGAATTATTTAGGATTGTCATTGGCTAGTTGCGATCGCTTGACCTTAACCGAGGTATCAACAATTCAATATATGTACCTATAGCGAATTTTGTTAAATCTAAAAATTGAGGGCGACTCTTCTCATCGATAACTGCAAGAGTGAGAGAACCAATCACCATAATCAGCGTTATAACAGCCAGCACTTCATCTCTTGAAGAAAACTTCTTGGATAACATTGATCCACTCCTAAATCGTTTGAATCATTACATCCATACTTTGACAGGTGAGTGTTTGTTGTAAGCTTAAATACAGGTTTGTGATATGAGTGACTTGTGTATGCGATGAGCATGAATTACTAAATTGGCAGTTAGAATCAGCAAAAGTGTAGTGGTTAGGTTATGTCCGGGCGATCGCTTTCCTGTTCTCCAGAAGGTATCCAAAAAGCAAAAAGAGCTTTAATTCGTTATTCCTTAACTCAAAAAGCATTAGCTGAAGAGTTAGAAGTAACTCGCCAGCCAATCGGGAAGTTCTTTACAGGTAAACCTGTTGACCGCAATCTCTTTGTTCAGATTTGTGACAGGCTAGACCTAGAGTGGGAAGAAATAGTTGCTGAACCAGCGAGTGAACCAGAGGGAAATCAAGATAACAGCATTGATATTGATGCGATCGTGCAAGAGGTACGCGAAAAGATAAAGCCCCTCATTAAAGAATGCTGCGGCACAATGCGGGTGCTGGATATGCCTCAACCCATCGGCTTGAATGACCAGGGTAAGAGCATCTCAATCAGGCTTGACGCAAGGAATCAGAAGAATCTAAT